>QEUZ01000073.1 GCA_003577355.1 Chloroflexota bacterium
ACAAAGACGCTGCCATCGCGGGTGATCCCGATCGGGAACCCAAAGGGGCTGGGCAAGCCTGCGCCGATATCGACCCACGATGCACCGCGGTTATCCGAGCGATAGACCCCCATGTGGTTCTGTTGGTACAGCACGTTCGGGTCAGCGGGGTGGCGCACCAGTTTGTGGACACAGCGATGCACCTCCGGGAACGCCGCCTCCTGGTTCCCCTCAGCAAAGGAAAACACGCCATCGTTGCGCGGGGTCCAGCTGCGGCCGCCATCATCGGAATGAAATACCCCAGCAACCGACATCGCGACGAACAGCTCGTTCGGGTCCTCCCGGTCTACCTCGATCGTGTGCAGAATGAGGCCGGCGCCGCCCTCCCACCACTCTGGCCGAGAGGGGTGGCTCGTGAGCCCGGTGAGCTCTTGCCACGACTCACCACCGTCATCGGAGCGGTAGAGCGCGGCCGGCTTCACCCCTGCGTAGACCCGCCAGGGCTGTGAAACATGTCCCGGCTCCACGTGCCAGATCTGGTCCACGTCCCAGGCGCTGCCGGACATACGCCAGGTGTTGCCGCGATCGTCGGAGCGGTACACCGCTGTCGCGCCGTTGCCGGTGGCCGCTGCCCACATGGTGCGTCCATCACGATGGTCAAGGATGGCATGGCTGACGTCGCAGCCGGGCAGGAACGGCCCACGCTGCCTCCAGCTGGTACGGGTGCAGTCGCCATCGAACAGGTACAACCCATCCCTCGTGCCGGCCAGCACCGTGATGTTCTCGTCCGTGCGTCGTGCCATGTCGTCCTTCTTCCGTTTCGCCGTCGCCCGATTGGCGAACGCTTGTTCTGTACGTACAGTATTGCAACACGGAAGTGACTGCGCGTCAAGAGGTATTTCTAATTAGTGTTTCGCATTGGTCTCGCGGCGAGGCCTTGGCACCGTCCACTGTCGGGTCACGGTCGCTCGTTGCATTAGAGAAGAGCGCTTCAGACAAGGACGATCACACCGCTGGTCACTCGTCGCTGGTCACTCGTCACTGGTCACTCGTCACTGGTCACTCCACTCATGCATCTGGCGGAACGGCCGCTGGCGACCGAACCGGGGCACGTGGGGGTCAGTCGGGAGGCGTGGGTCGCCAGTAGATCCCGGCGTCGCGCTGCATCATCCCGCGATCGACGAACTCCCGCCGCAGCGTCGCGCTATCCGGATGGTGACGCTTGATGATGTCGTTGACTTCGCGTTCCGGGTAGCGACGGCCGTATTCGAACCGCTCCAACAACCACTCCAGCACAATGACCTTCTTGCGCCCGTCCACCGGGATCGACGTTATCTGCTCTCCTTTGATGAACGCGCGTAGCACCTTGCGCCGCTCGTCGTCCAACCCCGTCGTACCCTCGGGCAGGTCGTCCCGACGATGCAGCACAGCGCGCTTCATCTGCTGCACAGTCGCAGTGTCCCAACAGTACTGCCGACCGTCTTCAGAACGGACCAGACCGCTCTCCACCAGCAGTGCGAGGTGTCGCTGCACATCCTGTCGACGCAGCCCCAGTTCGCTTGCGATCAGCTCCGCATCTGCCTGGCCCGCCACCAGCCGTGCGGCAACCCGCAACCGCTCCTCATCGGCGAGCGCTCGAAAAAAGGTGAGCAGCGCAGGATGGTCAGCCATGTGCCGTGCCTCTTCTCCAAGATGGCCAGTGATCGCGCCGAGTATTCCACGCGCAACCGCAGCCACGCGCAGGTGCACCCGCCGCGCGGAGCAGCGGAGATGACGGAGGAGCCGCCGAACGATCGTGAGCGACGTTCGGGCCGACTGTATCGCCCACGAACAGGTGACGATTGCACGCTTCGTCACTCACACTTTCGTCGCCTCCCGATCCAGCATCACCATGGCACAGTAGTACCTGATATGCTTCACGATCGCTGGTCAGCAGGGGACCACGCACTCGCTTCGCCGGCATGCACTGGCTGGGAACCATCGTGCAGGCGTGAGCATGCATTCTGGCGTTGAACCGCTCTATAAGGGCAGGGAATTGAGCCGTATCCGAACAAACGCTGTGTATCAAGTATTGCGCCGGCGCTCCACCATCATCTGGATCACACTCCTGCTTAGCTTCACCGGCCTCTTCATTTCCCAGCAAATGGCGCAGATTCGCGCGATGGCTGCGGCGTTGCAACAAGCCGACCTGCGCTGGGTGTACGGTGTCGTGGCGCTTCAAATGGCGGTGCTCGGGCTGGGTGGCGTCGTCTACCAGGTCGTTCTTGGTCGCCTGAGCCACCGGCTGTCGTGGCGCCAGGCGATGCGCCTGCACCTGCAGCGCCAGGTCATTGGTACGGTCACTCCCGCAGGTGGGCCAGCTTCGATCTATGTCTTTGTGCGCTCACTCTCCGAGCGTGGCGTGCCAGCCGATGATGCGCTGCTCGCGACGACGTTGCGCAGTGTCGCTGGCTACGGCTCGTTTGTCCTGTTGATGCTTCCGGTGCTCGTGCTCTACCAAGCTACCCCGCTTGTCCTGGTTGGCGCGGGGATACTCGGTGTGCTGTTCGTGCTCATGCTCGCCGGCATGCTGCTGCTGTTCCGCCAAGCACCCACCAGCAAGCACTGCCCGAAACTGGCGCCTGCCCGCGTGTTCCGGTTCGTGGAGCGCGCGCGGAGCCACCGTATTCGCGCGCATGACTTGCTCACCCCGTTTGGCCTCATGCTGCTGCACAACCTCGCCGGTGTGACGCTGCTCTACCTGAGTTTGCTTGCAGTCG
This sequence comes from Chloroflexota bacterium, assembly GCA_003577355.1. Taxonomy (GTDB): domain Bacteria; phylum Chloroflexota; class Chloroflexia; order Thermomicrobiales; family CFX8; genus CFX8. Next base: position 2,739 of record QEUZ01000073.1, read on the forward strand.
GCCAGCAGCCATCGCCAGCAACAGCGCTGATCGCATATGTTATTGGCACGTTACTCACCATGGTCGCGCCAGTTTTCGGCGGCATCGGCGTGGTAGAGGTGACGATCGCCCTCGTCCTCAGCCAACTCGGGGTCCCCGCCGGCGCAGCCGCCGGTGCGGCAGTGCTGTTCCGCCTTGCCGACCTGTGGTTGCCGCTTGGCGTTGGGCTGCTCGTGCAGGCGATTGACCTCCCGCCGTTCCGACTGGTCGCTCTGCGCTCCGTCGCTATGGTGCGGGCCGCACCGACCGCGCTCCAACGGCCCGCTCTCCTCGATCTCTCGACGGTTGGCGTGCTGCTCATCGCGCTGGCGGTTGGATACCTCGCAAACGAACCAGCACTGCTCGTCGCAGCGGCGCTCGTCGCCGTAACGTCTGCGTGCGGTATCGCGCTGCGCCGCCGCGTGCCGGAAGCAGCCATCGCTAGCGCCGGAGGAGCGTTCGCTCTTCTCCCAACGTTCATCTTTGTGTACGCTGGTACCAGCGTCGATCCGGGCGTCTTGATGCAATTCGTCCATCGACTTGGCTAGCGGGCACACAGGCCGGGCACGCAATTTCAACTCTTGCCTGCGTTACACCATACCGGCCAATGCCACAGCGACGGTAGCGAGTGTCCCTGTTGAACTTCGGGACAATAGCGAACCCACTCGACTGGAGCAGCACGACGTTTCTCGCGCTGATCGTGTTCTGCCTGCTCGGTCACTTTGTCCTACCACGCTCCGGAACGCGCGCCCTCATGCTCTTGCGCGAGTTCCTCTTCATTTTTCCCGCGGTGCTGCTCTATTTTCTGGTGCGTGGCCTCGTCCACGCAGACTCTGCCGTCGCCTACAAGCACGCCCATCAGGTGATCCGGATTGAGAAAGCCACCAACCTGTTTCATGAACTCTGGATCCAGCACCAAGTCTTGCGCAACTTTTGGCTTACGACATTGGCGAACTGGGTCTACATCTGGCTGCATTGGCCATTCCTCGCTGTCACCGCCGTCTGGCTCGCGATTTGCCGGCGCCAGCGCTACCACATCTATCGCAATGCCGTGCTGCTGTCCGGATCGGTCGGTATGCTGGTATTCCTCATCTATCCCGTATCTCCACCTCGCTTCCTGCATGAGCTCGGTTTCGTCGATACCGTTACATTGCATTCCCGCTCGTACCGCGTGCTCCAGCCGCCGGTCCTTGCCAACCTCTTTGCAGCGATGCCCAGCCTGCATTTCGGCTGGAACCTGGTCATGAGCATCGCGATCTGGCGCGAGAGCAAGCACGTGTGGGCGCGTGCAGTTGCAGTCGTCATCCCAATCGCAATGTTCCTGGCGATCGTCGGCACCGCGAACCACTTCATCCTCGATGGCCTGGTCGGTGGCACGCTCGTGCTGGTGAGCCTGGTGGTGGTCTCAGTCGTCCCAGAACGGCTACGCAAACGGAGGACGAGAGCCGAGGAGCCTCACCGGCCTTCCTGGGTGGCGCCGGTTGCTGGTTCCTCCAATGGCGGCAATGGCGATGCTGAGTGAGCGTGGGTGGAACAATAGGTGACCCATACTGACCAGGACCTGTCCGGTGGTGTTCCGCCCCCGTCGGTGCTCGGGCAGTTCCGCCGGCCGATCCTGATCGCACATCGCTTCGCGAACGACCTCGCACACCTGCGGCAGGCGGTTGAGGCCGGGGCCGACCTGATCGAAGCAGATGTCTGGCTGCATCGCGGGAACTTGGAGGTGCGCCACTCAAAAACGCTCGGCCCAGTCCCGTTACGCTGGGACCGTTGGTATGTCGAGCGCAGTTCACGGCCCGTCTTGCAGTTCACGACGCTGCTCGATGCATTAGACGCTGATGTCGAACTCCTGATTGACCTCAAGGGCCGCTCGCCAGACCTGGCCACCGCGTTGGTCACGACGTTGCGCCAACGCCGACCGGGCCACCCGATCATTCTGTCGTCGCAGAACTGGGAGCTCCTCGAGCATTTCCGCCGCTACGATGGGACGCAGCTCGTACATTCGATCGGCTACCCGTGGCAATTGCGCGCCGCATGGAAACGGCTACGCCCCGAAACGCACGACGCCGTGTCCATCCAGTACCGCCTGCTCAACGCCGATGTTGTCGCAGCACTGAAGCAGCGCGTGGAAACAGTTATTACCTGGCCAATCAACGATGCCGCACGGTTCGAGCACGTTCGGGCATGGGGCGTCGATGGGATCACCAGCGATAGCCCAGAACTGCTCCGCTATGCTGCACAATGCAGACGCCCGGACGGGTAGTGTCGCAGTAATGCGCGATCCCGTCGTCCACCCCTACCCCACGCGTACAGCCCCGGCTCGTTCGGTTGCGATTTCTGCTACCGTCGCGCGCGCCGTCCGGCCAACTCCGACGATCGTCGCCGAAGCGTACCCAGTCCATTCCCCATAGCCGACGAGCCAAAGGCGTGGGCTGGCAACCAAGCGGGTCCCGCTCACTGCCACACACCCGGAACCATCGACGATCCCCAACGGCTGCAGGTGGTCCAGCACAGCCCGATACCCCGTGCACCAAATGACCACGTCGATCGCTTCCTCACGTCCGTCCGGCCAGATGACGCCATGTTCGGTGAACGCCGTAAATGGCCGCACAGCTTCCAGCGCGCCACGTGCCAGGGCTTCGCGCACCGGCGCAACCTGGACGATGTCACCCAGGTTCGGTTCCGCTGCGGTCTCGGGGTCGTCCCCGCGTTGCAGGGCGGCGTAACGCGCAGTCGCGCGGTCGAACAGGTAGCGCCCGTCGATGTCCGACGGCAGGAACGTCGGTGGGCGGCGGGTGACCCAAGTCGTGTCGGCCACCTCCGACAGCTCGGCAACCACCTGCGCGCCGGTATTGCCGCCACCCACAACCACTACCCGCTGGCCAACGAACTCCAGCGGCGAGTCGTAGTCGTTCGCATGGAGCAGTATTCCGCGGAATTGCTCCTGCCCAGGATAGTCGGGAATGCGAGGGGCGTTCCAGGTCCCCGTGGCGCTCACCACCATGCGCGCTTGCAAAGCGCCGCGGTCGGTGATGACGCTCAACCCGTGGCCATCATCTTCGACACGCTCGACGACGACCGGGCGTTCAATCGCCAACTGGTACCGTCGCTCGTACTCCGTTAGGTAAGCGATGAAGTCGTCACGAGAGGGGTAGTAGTCCGGCCCACCTGGCATGACCCAACCAGGGAGCGAGCTCCAGCGAGCCGGTGAGAATAGGCGAAGCGAACGCCATGTGTGCCGCCAGGCGCCTCCGGGCGCGGGTTCCGCATCAAGGATCAGGTACCGCAGGCCGGTACGTCGCAGGTAATAGCCAACCGCCAAACCCGCTTGCCCGCCACCGATCACGGCCACATCCAGAAAGCCTCGCTGCGCACCTGCCGTCGCGGTCACGGCGCGCTATTCGGGCAGAGGGATGAACAGCGACAGGCGTTCGGTATCTCCCTTGCCACGGGTGATGTGCCCTTTGCCGGTCACATCTTCCGCGAGCATCACCGTGCCGGGACCGATCTGCCGAACTTCGCCATCACTCGCCTCCACCTCGGCATAGCCGGAGAGGGTGACGACGAATTGCCGCCGTGGGGCCGTGTGCCAGTCAATGAACTGGTCCGCCGGGCTACGCCGAAAGATCACGCCGGTGGCAGCGATGGGGTCCGACAGGTCGGAACTGTACGAACGACCACTCCACGTCACGGTGAGATCCTCAAAATGCGTCTCACCGTCGGCGTCGGTGTAGATCCGAAAGTACTCCACGTACCCCTCCTGCACTGTGAGGCGAACCAAGCGGCCGCCGGTACGGCCGTCAGTATACGCAGTGAGGGAGCAGCCACTGAGACGCAGGCCACAGTGTCGATATACCCAATGCGAGATGACGTTCACCAACGTACCGCAAAGATCTGCGCATCTCCGCAGAAAACGGGCACGTGCAGACGTTGCACAATCGACGCGGAGGAGCGACCTCATAGGACCATCGCGCATGACCATCCTAGGTCCGCCCCGGCCCGGCCCGGCCCGAATTGGGACGATCCGCCCGTGTCGCGCGGGCCATTTGGACCACACAATAGTCGTGGGCGCTTGGGGGAGCGTCTTCTGGTCTGGGAGGTCTTGCGGGCGATGAAAAAGCTCTCCGGCATGGAGGCAGCCCTGCGCGCGGCGCGGCGCGTCGCCGACCCCATGACGGGCGAGATCCTCGAATCGCCGCCGAACTTCGACCCCCACTTGCTGCCCCATGTGGATTGGCCAGTGTCACCAATGGTTGAGCGCGCGATCTCCATCGCGATCTCTGAAGCGATGGATACCAGCCTCTCGCTGCGCGACGCGTTCGAACGCGTCCGCACCACCCTGGCCGCTTACGGCATTGACCTGAAGAGCGACGATATCGAAGCCCTCATCACCCAACGGCGCGGACGCTGATCCCACCCAGCAACCGCGCGTTCAGGGCCACGTGGTCAACGCTTACTGGGAGCCACTGGCGAAAGACACTGACGGCAAGCGACGCGCAAACAGCCGTCTCATCGCCCACCGAACTCCAGCTTCACCTTCGCCCACCTCACGCCTCAACGCAGGCGCGGATGAATGCATCCATGCGCGCGTTTGCTTCGCGGGCAATCGTGATCGGGAAGTTGTCGAAGCCGTGCGCCCCGCCGGGATAGACGGCCAGTTCCGCCCGGTTACCCGCAGCGACCCAGCGCGTGTACATGAAGAGACTATCGTCCAGGATTGAGTCGAGGGTCCCGACAGTAAAGAGTGCCGGCGGCATGCTGTGCAAGTCGGCGTACAGCGGCGAGACATCCGGGTCACTCCGGCGCTCGGCTGGCACGAACTGGTCGAAGAACCAGTGGATGTCGCTCGTCGTCATCACCAGCCGGCGATCGCCCCAGCGACGGGCGCTGGGGGTCAGCGTCAAGTCGTAGCAACCGTAGACCAGGTTCGCCCCGGCGAACCCTCTGTAGCCGTGCCGGTCGCGCAGCCGCAGCAGCGTGACTGCCGAGAGGTGGCCACCCGCCGAGCCGCCACCGATCACGATGCGCTCGCTGCCGAACTCCCGTTTCGCGTTTTCCACCAGCCAAACGGCGACATCCTCGCAGTCGTCCGGCCCAGCCGGGTAGGGGTGCTCCGGCGCCAGGCGATAATCGACGCTGACCACCGCAACGTTGCAGTCTCCCGCCATCTGCTCTAAACGCGCATCCTGATGATGCGCCCGGCCAAGTGTCCAACCTCCACCGTGAATGTGTATGTACACACCCACTACCGACTCCGGCACAAAGACGCGTACTGGCACGGCGCCCGCCCGCCCCGGCACACTGCGCTCCACCGCCATCGGCGACAGGTGCAACGGGCCAAAAACGCTCGCGCCAGCCTCTCGCTCGTCGCGCGTTACCTGCGGCGGCCTGGAGGACAGCGCCGGCATGTCACGCATCAACTGTTCGATCTGGTGGTTGAACGCCCGCGTCTCCTCACTGATTGCGTCTTCGCGGAAGAGATGTGGGCCGAACCCGCTGGCGTCTGTCATCTCCACCACTCACTTTCCGTCGTGCGCATGCAGGCGAGCATCATACTGTGTGCGCATCGTGCCGCGAACGTTCGTCCACCGGCCCACATCCGACAGACGATTCAGCCGTCGCAAGCGCGTGTTCTGCGGGGAACCAGCCCTAACACAACCTTAACAGCCCCTTCACTGCGCGATTACATGGCGCGCCTAGGCTTAGGCTGGGTTGCCGGCAGGTAGCTCGGAACGAAAGGGCGTGGGCATGCGAACGCAGGGTTCTCGGCATGGGCAGGGCTGAGCTGACGGCACAGACCGAGCCGCTAGTGCTGGTCGTCGAGGACGACGCGGAGCTGCTCTCAATGCTGGCGTTCAACCTGCAGCGGAGCGGCTATCGCGTGGAACAGGCCGCCGATGGGGCCGAGGGGTTGCGGCTGGCGCGCGCGGCAGCGCCGGACCTCGTCGTGCTCGACCTGATGCTGCCGAAGCTTGATGGTCGCCAGGTATGCCGGCAAATCCGCGAGCAGTCGGATGTACCGATCCTCGTGCTCACCGCGCTCGACCGCGAGATCGATGTCGTCAACGGGCTGGATGCCGGTGCGGATGACTACATGACCAAGCCGTTCTCGCTGCGCGAGTTCCTGGCGCGGGTCAAGGCGCTGTTGCGCCGCACCGAATCCGGCAAGCCCAAGGACGATGTGCTGCTCGCAGGGGGGCTGGCGATCTATCTCAAGGAGCACCGCGCCGTCTTTCACGGCCGCGAGTTGCACCTGCCGCTCAAGGAGTTTCGGTTGCTTAGCGCGTTGGTGAGCCGGGCTGGCGAAGTCTGCACGCGCGCGGAGTTGCTCGACATGGTCTGGGGGGAGGACGTCGTCGTCGATCCACGCAACGTCGATGTCCATATCCGCTGGCTGCGCGAACGGCTGGAGGGCGATCCGGATGGGTCGAAGCTGATCCAGACGGTGCATGGAGTTGGCTATCGCTTCGCCGGCTGAGTGGCCGGTGACAGGCAGATGGAGTGAGGTAGCAGGAGGGATGCACCTTGATGCGTCGAAACTATTGGAAACGAATCGGGCTGCTCGTCAGCATCACGATCGTCGCGTCGCTACTCCTGGCCGCGTGTGGCGGAGATGACGACGAACCGACCGCAACCCCCAGCGGTAGCGCGCCAACCGCAACCAGCGGTTCGGCCCCTGAAGCGACCGCAACGACTGGCGGCGGCTCATTGAGTGGCCGAATCGACATCGACGGCTCGTCGACGGTCTTCCCGGTGACCCAGGCGATGGCTGAGGAGTTCAACCTCATCCACCCCGACGTCGAGATCCCCGTCGGCGTCTCCGGCACCGGCGGCGGCTTCGAAAAGTTCTGCGCTGGCGAAACCGATATCTCCAACGCCTCCCGGCCGATCAAGGACTCCGAGAAGGAGATCCAGGGCTGTGAAGCCAATGGCATCGAGTTCATCGAGCTCCCCGTCGCCTTCGACGGCCTCTCCGTCGTCGTCAACCCCGAGAATGACTGGGCCGACTGCCTCACTGTCTCCCAGCTCACCATGATGTGGGAACCAGCTGCCGAAGGTAAGATCACCAACTGGAACCAGATCGACCCCAGCTTCCCCGATGCCAAGCTCGACCTCTACGGCGCTGGCACCGACTCCGGCACCTACGACTACTTCACCAGTGTCATCACCGGTGAGGAGGGCGCCAGCCGTGGCGACTTCACCCCCAGTGAGGACGACAATGTTCTCGTCCAGGGGGTCGCCGGCAACCCCAACGCCCTCGGCTTCTTCGGCTACGCCTACTACGTCGAAAACCAGGACAAGCTCAAGCTCGTCGCCATCGACGACGAAGACCCCTCCAACGGGGATGGCTGCATCACCCCCAGCCCGGAAACGATCAATGGCGGCACCTACCAGCCGCTCTCCCGCCCGATCTTCATCTACGTCAACGCCGAGTCGGCCAAGCGCCCCGAGGTCAAGGCCTTCGTCGACTTCTACCTCAACGACGGCCCGACGATCGTCCCGGAGATCGGCTACGTGCCGCTGCCGGAGGAGATCTACACCCTCATCGACGCCCGCTTCAACAACGGCGTCACCGGCAGCGTCTTCGCCGGTGGGTCAGCCTCTGGCGTCACGGTCCAGGACCTGCTGTTCCCGGAGGAGAAATAATCGCTAGATCGTGTGCCGCATCCGCATTCACTTGTAGGATAGTCGCCGGGCGGGGCTTACCCCGCCCGGTGGCAACCGCCCAGGAGACAGTGCGTGGTGACGCCGAAAGGTGGGGGAATGACGACAGGACGGCCTCCAGATGAGTGAGCAAGCGCTCCCGGGCGCCCTGATGACCCCGAAAGTTGCGGCGGAACTGAAGACGCGGCGCTTCGGTGGGCGCGCGTTGAAGGAGCAGGCAATTTCTGCCGTGCTCTTCGTGCTTGCGCTGGTCTCGATTCTGACTACGTTCGGCATCGTGTTCGTCCTCTTTGAAGAATCATTCCGTTTTTTCAGAGAGGTCTCGCTCATCGAGTTCTTCACTGGCACACGCTGGACGCCACTGTTCGCCAGTAAGAGCTTCGGCGTCCTGCCGATCCTGAACGCGACCGTGCTTATCGCCGGCATCGCGTTGCTTGTCGCTGTCCCATTTGGGTTAGGTAGCGCGATCTACCTTGCAGAGTTCGCGCCGCGCAGGGTGCGGAGCGTGCTCAAACCAACACTCGAAGTTCTCGCAGGGGTTCCTACTGTTGTTTATGGATACTTTGCGCTGCAGTTCCTGACGCCGATGTTCCGCAAGGTCTTCCCTGAAATGCAAGTCTTCAATGCCTTGAGCGCGGGAGTCGCGATGGGCATCATGATCATCCCACTCGTTGCATCACTCAGCGAAGACGCATTATCGGCAGTGCCGCGTAGCCTGCGCGACGCGGCGGCGGGCGTCGGCGCGACGGATATGGAAACGGTTGTCAGCGTCACCATCCCGGCCGCGCTCTCAGGGATAGTCGCATCGTTCATCCTGGCGATGTCGCGGGCGGTTGGGGAAACGATGATCGTCGCCATCGCAGCCGGAAACTCTCCTAACCTCATCTTTAACCCGCTCCAGGGCATGCAAACGATGACCGCCTACATTGTGCAAGTCAGCTTGGGCGATACGCCGCGTGGGACGATTGAGTACCAAACCATCTTCGCCGTCGGCCTGACGTTGTTCTTCATGACCCTTGGCCTCAACCTGGTTAGCCGCTGGGTCGTGCGTCGCTTCCGGGAGCAATACGAATGAGCGCCTTACCAACCCCAGCAATGCAGCGGGAGTCGTTTGCCGACAACCTTGCGCGCCGGCAGCGGCGCACCGCCGGGTTCCGCATCTTTTGCCTGGTCATGACGACCGTTGGCGTGCTGGCATTGGCCGCGCTGATGCAGGACATCATCGGGTCGACGTTCAGCTGGGCCGCCGTCACCCCGCGTGAACTGCGTGGGCAGAGCGTCCCCCAAGTGCAGCAGACCTGGTCTCTCTGGGAAGGTCTCTTTCAGCGCGACGCAATCAAAAAAGAGATGGCTGCCAAGCATCCCGACGCCACCCTCCAGTTCTATTCCTGGATCAACATCGACTTCTTCACCAAGTACCCTTCGCGCTTCCCGGAGTTGAGCGGGTTCCGCTCGGCGATCCTCGGCAGCATCTTCATGATGATCCTCGTGATCGTCATCGCGTTCCCGATCGGCGTCGGCTCGGCCATTTACCTGGAGGAGTACGGGGCGCGGGGCTGGTTTGGGCGGATCGTCGATACCAACATCTCCAACCTGGCCGGCGTACCGTCGATCATCTACGGCCTGCTCGGCCTCGCAATCTTCGTGCGTTCGTGGGAATCGATCACCGGTGGCCGCACCGTCCTGGCCGGAGGGTTGACGTTATCATTGGTAATCCTGCCGGTCATCATTGTTGCCGGCCGCGAGGCGATCCGCGCAGTCCCACCATCACTGCGGGAGGCGTCGTACGCAGTCGGAGCCACCAAGTGGGATACCGTGTCGTCGCATATTCTGCCGTCGGCGTTCCCGGGCATCCTCACCGGCACGATCCTCGCCGTCTCGCGGGCAATTGGCGAGACCGCTCCCCTCATTACAATCGGCGCGCTCACTTACATCGCGTTCGACCCGCGTGGTCTACGCGACATCTTCACCGTCATGCCGATCCAACTGTACAGTTGGATTTCACTGCCCCAGCAGGCATTCCACAACCTGGCGGCGGCCGGAATTCTCGTGCTCCTGACGATGCTGTTATCGATGAACGCGCTGGCGATTGTGCTGCGCCGCAAGTTTGAAAGGACGTGGTAATGTCGGCTCAGCCATCGCTACGACCTGAGGTCCGTGCCATCGGCGCAGATGCCGGTCCAACCGAAGTCGTGATGCATCTGGAAGACCTGCACGTCTACTACGGCAACTTCCACGCCGTGCGGGATGTGACCTTGCCGATCCAGCAGCATCGCATTACCGCCCTCATCGGCCCATCCGGTTGCGGGAAGAGCACCGTCTTGCGCTGCTTGAACCGCATGAATGACCTCATTCCGATCGCGCGGGTCGAGGGCCGCGTGCTCTATCACGGGCAGGACATCTATGCGCCGGGTATCGACCCAGTGGAAGTGCGCCGGCGTGTCGGGATGGTGTTCCAGAAGCCCAACCCGTTCCCGAAGTCGATCTACGACAACGTCGCCTGGGGCGCGAAGATCAACGGCTACCGTGGGAATATGGACGAGCTCGTCGAACGCAGCTTGCGCGGCGCGGCACTGTGGGACGAGGTCAAGGACAAGCTCAAGCAAAGCGGCTTGTCGCTCTCCGGCGGACAACAGCAGCGGCTGTGCATTGCCCGGGCGATCGCTATTTCTCCAGAGGTCATTCTGATGGACGA
>QEUZ01000074.1 GCA_003577355.1 Chloroflexota bacterium
CACTTGCGCGTTGGCGGCCATGGCATCCAGCGCATGGACCTGCTCCTGGGTGAAGCGCAGCACTTCGGCCTCGCGCCGCAGGAGCGCTGCCTTCGGCGTCTCGGTGAACTCGAAATCGCCCCGCAGTGTCTCGACAATCGCGGCACACTGCGCCTCGTCCGGCTGGCCAGCGGCGGGATCGAACCAGCGGCCGGCGGGACTCTGGGTCAGATAAGTGCGGGCGTTGTCCAGCACCCGTTCAACGAGCAGGCCACCCCCCCGCGTGCGCATCGCGCGCGAGTCGATCACCTGCCAGGGGTGCCACTCTGGCGATTCGTCGCGGAACTCGACGTAGGTGAATGCCACCGCCGACCAGAAGACGACGCCATTGAGGTCGGGCCGCGCCTCCACTAGCCGGCGGCGCAGGCTATGCATCGCCTCGGCGGCTTGCTTGAACGGTCCGCGCGGGTCCGCTTGCCGGTCGCGCCCGTAGTACCAGATACCCTCCTCACGGGCGACCGCGCGAGCCGCCTTCACCTCCAGGCACAGGACACCCTTGCCGGGGATGATGATGACGAAGTCGATCTCACCGGCCAGCGCCCGCTGGTGACGCGCCAGGTCATAGGAGTGCAGCACCGTCCAGCCACGGGTGGAGTCGTCGTCGCGCAGGCGCTCGAAGATCTCCCGTTCACCAGGGCTTAGTGTCGCGTCGGTCACGACCGGCGGGATCATCCGCGCCACCCGGCAGCTCCCCTCGTCCGGCGCTGAGGAACGTGCGCGATTGTAGCGCTGTTGCGAGCAGCTGTGACAGGATTCAGGCAACAGGACACGACATGGACGACATGCGATCTCTTGCGCCTCAACACAAATGGTGACAGCGCTCGCTGTCATGCATTGCCCAGAAGCGGTATCGAGTGACGCGCCTACTGGTCGAACACGATCACCTGTGTGCTGCCGTCATCCTCGGTGATCGTCAGGGTAACGCCCGTCTCGGTGACAACGCCGCTGTACGTGCCCGAGCGAAATGCACCGGAGCCGTCGTAGGGCACTTCGACCACCCGCGCGTCCCAGAGTCCATCCCCCATCTGGTAGGTCAGCTGGAAGAAGATCGCGTGCATATCGACCTGGACGAAGGCCCACTGGACGATCGGCTCGGTGGCCCCACCCCCCATGTACGGCATCAGGCAGGCGCCGGGGTCGAGGGGCCGGTCGCCCCAGCACGTCTTCCCGCTGGTTGTCTCGCCGATGTCGAGCGTGACTGGGCGCGAGATAAGCTCGGTGTCATCGTCAAACGTGGCCCGCACGGTGATCTCGTGGCGGCCGGCAGGCAAGCTGGAGACAGCGACGGCGGTTTCGAAGGTGAGGTCGTCCCGCAGAACGATCCATCTGCCGGGATCGTTCACCGGCTGGCCATCGACGAGCACCTCAAGGGTGTTGATCCAAGCGAGCAGCCGCGCGCTGGTAATGCGTTCCTCCGGCTGGTCCACCCCCGGCCAGACCAGGCGGCCGGAGATGTCCAGCAGCGCCCCCTCACCCGCTGGGACCCGCTGGCCGGCGACTGGAGCCGTCAGTTGCAGCTCCGGACAGGTGCATTCCGGCAGGGTCAGGAGCGTCGTGTCAGGTTGGCGATCGAGCAGGCGCGCGTTGACTGCTGCGCTGAAGTTCATCAGTTGCAGAGTATAGGCCGCTGCCTTGCGGCCAAGCTCCGGAGCAGACGGGGCCTTGGCGGCGCCTACACCGTGCGGCGCGCCGAAGAACTGCTCGTGGTCGACCGCGCCGATGTAGAAAGCGTTCCTCGAAGGGACGACGCCGGTACCCGCCGCGCTGTACACGGGAACCGCGCCGTCGTTCTGGCGCACGCTGAACGTCACGCCGTCCAGTGTCAGCATATCGGGGTTCTGGTACATGTGGTACGACAGGTACTCACCCTGGTCGATGTACGGCGCATTGCTGAAGTCGCGGAGGAAGCGCGGCAGGTCGAGCAGCCCCAGCGTCGTGCTCGGCGCCGTGATCGTGGCGTCGGTCGTCCCAAAGATCGCTGCGTACTTGTCCGTGAACCGGTAGCGGTCGTTGGCGTTGAGCCGGTTCAACTCGTAACTGTAGACCCGGCCCATACCCATCCCATCGGCGAGCTGCCAACCAGCCTGCCAGACATGCAGGGTCGTGTCATCGTCCCAGCGCAGGTCGCGTTCGCCAGGGGTGTCGACGGCGATCCCCTCGACCAGGGTGCGATAGAACCTCCACTGCGAGAGGCGGTCCAACGGGATGCTCAGCCCAATGCCGTAGATGCCGTGTGGGTCCCAGGAGTACGGGATGCCGGAATCGAGCAGGAAGCGTAACGTCACCACCGCCGAGCCGCGATGCGGTGTGCCCCAGGTGATCAGCCGCCGCCAATCGGCCAGTAGCTCCGCGTCGAATGGGTCGGCCGGGTCGAGCGCGTTGACGCCGGCGCGAGCCACCAGGCCACCCATCGAGTGCGCCACAATCGTGAGGTTGAACGGCTGCCGGGCATCGACCAGCGCGCGGATCTGCGGGTCGGCCCGCAGGCTCGCGGCGAATGATTCGCCCAGCGATGGGATGCCGTCACCCGCTTTGAAGATCGGCCGGTAGGTGGGGTAGATGAACTCGTAGAACGCGGTGCAATTGGTGTAGCGCGACTCCGATGGGGTCCCGGCCGGCTGGAGCGCGAAGGCTTCGAACATGTAGGTCCAGACATCGTACTTGTAGTCGAACTGCCAGGGTTCGATCGTCTCATGCGCCTCGTTGCCGCGCCGCTCCGCCTCGTTGTGGCCATGGACGAAGATCACCACGTTCTTGATCGGCTTTTTCAGCTCCTCCGCCTGCGCGGCGGGGGACAACGATGCCAGTGGGACACGGTAGCCAGCCGGCGTGTTGGTGTCTGGGACCATGCGGATCAGCTTCGGCTCGTTCTTCCAGTTCGGCATCTCCTGAAAGGTGCTGATGACGAACGCGGCCTGGCGCGTCTGCCCAGCGGGTTGCAGCGCCGCGCTGCTGGCCAGCCGCTCGCCCGGCGCGGCGAACTGCATCAGTACGTCACGCACCACCAGGTTCCCGGCCGCGTCGCGCTCGACCGGCAGGAAACGCACCGCGCCCGCGGTCAGCTCGTCGCCGATCAGCAGATCACCCACCCTGGCAGCGTTCAGCGCAATGATCTGGCCAGCTTCTTTACCTGGGATGGTGATGACCGGGACGAAGTCCGTGGGTAGTGCATCTGCACTGATCCGCAGCACGCGCATGCTGCCGGTCGGTTGCTGGCCGCTGTCGTCGAAGGTGAGCATGTTCGACTGTCGCTCCAAGGTGACCTCGGCGGCGACATCCAGCGCAGGCAGGTCAACCCGCGTACCATCGCTCAGGCTCAGGCTTGCTGGTTGGCCCGGCGTCGTCGTGAGGCTGGCCGTTTCCGGCGTGGTCGTGCCAGGGACGAGCGGCTTGGGATCGAAAGCCGTTATCCCAACAACCGGCGTCGGGGTCGCAGTGCCGTCGCCGCCGCTCCAGACGCGGACCGCGAGCATGGCCCCCACGAGCGCCACGACGACGACGAACCCAGCCAACGCCAACGGCCAACGGCGCGGCGTCGTCTTCGGGGCCGCAGGTGCTGCATGGCCCGTCCGCCGCACCCGCGCAGGACGAGCTGGCGCAGCAGGCGGGGCAGGTGATGGATGCGCCTGCCCTGGCGCGGGGGCGATCGCCACACCGCATGCCGGGCAGAACCCAGCGCCTTCCGGGAGTAACGCTCCACAAGCCGGGCACTGCCGGCCATGCGGGAGGGGCTTGCCACAGGTAGGGCAGAAGCGCGCATCCTCACCCACCTGCGCGCCACACGCCGGACAGGTTCGCGTTTCCTGGGCAGCCATCGCGGTCACCATCGGACGAAGCGACATGCCGGGGCAACCGGCAAGCCGTATGGTAGGCGGGCGAGCATCGCGGACGAGTAGCAGCAGCCTGCGAGACATATCAAATGTGTGGCAACTGGGGTACGTCGTCACGCCACGGCGGAGGCGGAGGTGCTACTCAGCCGCTCGCGGCCAACGTGGCCGGTTGGGCCGCCAGCCGGCATTGCATCCGCGCCAGCGCACACCTTGCAAGAGCAGCGCCACGACCGATTGGTTCAGGCGCCCGCCGTCACGGTCCGCCGACTCCACCAACTGGCGATGCAGGGAGTGCGGCAGGTGCAGGTTGAACCTGCAGGAGTACTCTTGGAAGATGCACACAACAGCGGATAACTGCGGTCGCATGCCGCTAGCTGGCTTCCCACAATTGTCCCGGGGGATAGGAGAGTGCAAACCCCTATCCTTCCGAGATTTCCTTGGCTCTTTCTCTTCGTCTGCGCTGTTTTCGACTTCCGCTATTACCAGCCCCTCGCTTCAGAGACGGCAGCGTGAACGGTGTCCATCCCATGCGTCCCATTGTGTTCGCAAGGTATTCCCGCATATATGGCCAAGTATTCACCGGAAGATTGGCTTCTTCGAATATGGCAAACAACTCCTGCGACATCTCTTCAGGAAAGAGCGTTCCATCGACCGCCTCCTGAGGTTGCTGAGTATTCGTTAGGACGCCAGCGCCTTGCTGCTGGCGATCACAAAAAGTCATGCTTTGCGGTGAGAAGCTAAACCACGCGATTGATAGCGTATTCCTTCGTGCATCTCATCCATCTGCATCTCGAGCGCATCAAGTCTCCGCATCACCTCAGCTACAGCATTGCCACTTGAAAGCAAAGACACAACATATTGGTTCAGACTAACTCCTTCGCGTTCGGCGGATTTAGCCAGACTGCGGTGTAGCGAACGGGGTAGGCGCAGGTTGAACTTACCGGAGTACTCTTCGGGGTAGGAAGGCAAAGGGATGTCAGATCCCCGCTCATACTCAACCTCAATCCATAGACGGCGTGCCTCTTCCGCCATAGCCGGAAGGTCGGCGAGAGTATCAGCTATAGAGAGGCAACCAGGGAGATCCGGATAGATGATCGTCCACCCTCCCGCTTCGTCAGGAACGGCGTGGAATGGATAGTCCAGACTGAGGTAGTAATCAAGCGACTGGCGACCAGCGGCGTTCATGTCAATCATCCAACCCAAGCAGTTCAATTACCTGATCGAGGTACATGCGGGTGACTCGTCGTCCGCTAACGAGCGGGACAACGAACGAGCGCCTGCCAGGCTTGGTAAAGACCATGTGGCTACCCTGCTGTCGATCCAAAACCCAACCGAACTCCTCGAGTAGCGCAACAACATCGGAAGCTCTCGCCTCTACCGGCCGTGCCCGAATCTTCGCGATGAGCCGATCACGCCGAGACATCACCGCTCCAGCATGGTACCACGGGTAGTACCATCCTTCAACGCGATAGCAGTGGCGTCTCCGCCCTGCTACCGCCGGTCCAGCGTTGCAAACGCGGCGCTGGCGATGTGCTCGGCGTCGATGCCATAGTGGTGGTACAGGTCGGCGCGGGAACCGGACTGCCCGAAATCATCGACGCCAAGCGAGATGACCTGGGCGCCGTGGACGCTGCCCAGCCAGGCCAGCGCGTGCGAGGCGCCGTCCAGCACGGCGACGATCGGCGCATGCCGCTCGTCCGGCGGAACCAGCGTGTCGAGGTGCGGCTGGGGTGGCGGGGCGCTGTCGATGCCCATGGCCCAGCGCTGTTGCGCCTGCCATTCTTTGAACAGCAGCTGTGCTGAGGTGAGGTTCAGCACGTTCGCCGCCACCCCCTCCTCGTGCAACAGGCGCGCGGCATCGAGCGCTTCGGGGACCATCGTGCCACTGGTGACAATCTGCACGGTATCGCGGAGGTCAACCCCCGGGGCATCGTGCCGGGCATCGATCAGGCGGTAGCCGCCGCGCAGCACCTGACGCCGCAGCTCATCCTGCCCCAGGCGGGCTTGCGCCGGTTCCATAAGCGCCTGCTTGATCGGCTTGGTCGAGAGGCGCAGGTAACTGGCGAGCCCATGCTCGCGGTCGCAGCACTGGCGCAGGGCATCCAGCAGGATCCACTCCAGCTCCTGGGCAAAGCATGGCTCCCAGGCGCGCAACCGCGGCAGCTCCAGGCACAGCGACGGGGTGACGGTCGACTGGTGGGCGCCCCCCTCCGGCGAGAGGGAGATCCCGCTGGGCGTCCCGGCAATGATGAACTTGCTGTGGGTGTAGATTCCGTAGATGAAGGCATCCAGCCCGCGCAGGACGAATGGATCGTAGACCGTGCCGATTGGGAAGAGCAGCTGCCCACTCATCTCGTGGGAAAGGCCAAGCTGCCCCAACAGCATGAACAGGTTCATTTCCGAAATGCCGAGCTCGATGTGCTGGCCGCTGGGCTTCGGTTCCCAGCGCAACAGGCGCGGGCCGCTATCCCAGGTTGGCGCTTCCTGCGCGGCGAACACGCCGACCTTGTTGATCCAGCCGCCGAGGTTGGTCGACACAGACACATCCGGCGCAGCGGTGACGATGCGCTTGCCGACTTCCGGCAGGTCGGCCAGGCGGGTGAGCAAGCGGCCGAGCGCTTCCTGGGTAGACGTGGTGGCCAGCCGGGCATGGCCGAGGTGCTCCGGGATCATCTCCGCCTGCACCGCTGGTGGTGGACAGGCATCCCCACCATAGAGCCGTTCCCAGGCTTCGGCGGCCAGCTTGCCCTCTGGCGAATCCGGAGCAAAGCGCTCCCACTCGTCCCCCTCGGCGATACCGATCGAGGCGCGCACCGGGTCGATCTGGTTCGGGTTGAGCAGGGCAGAGTGGTTGAGGGCATCGCCCGCGAACGGCAAACCCCAACCCTTGATCGTGTAGGCGAAGATGACCGTCGGGCGGTCGCTGGGCGCGAGCGCTTCGTCGATCACCGCAATCAGGTCGCCCAGGTCGTGGCCGGCCAGGTTGGCGATCAGGCCGGGAAGCTCGGCATCGGACACGTCTGCGACGACGCGGGCGATCTCGTCACCGCGCTGCCGGTCGACGAGCCTGCGGCGCAGCTCCGCGCCGTCGAGGCGGATCAGCGTTTGGTACTCCTCATTCGGCATGTCGTCGATCGCCTGGCGCAAGGCATCGCCACCGGGGCGCGCGAAGGCTTCACGCAACCGGCTGCCGTACTTCACCTCCAGCACCCGCCAGCCGCTCACGGCAAACAGCCGCTTCAGGCGCGCTGCGCGGATGCCGGGGATCACCCGGTCCAGGCTCTGGCGGTTGTTGTCGACGATCCAGACGACGTTGCCGACATGGGCCAACGCCTCTTCGATCAGCGCCTCCCAGATGTTGCCCTCGTCCAGCTCGGCATCGCCGATCAGGGCAATAAAGCGGTTACTGGTGACCTCGCCAAAGTGCTCGCGGGTGTAGCGATGGCTCAGCGCAGCGAACAGTGGCGCGACCGCCCCCAAGCCGACCGACCCGGTGGAGAAGTCAACCGGGTCCGGGTCCTTGGTGCGGCTGGGATAGGCCTGCAGCCCCTTGTAGTCGCGCAGGGTGGTCAGATAGTGCTTGGGAAGCTCGCCCAGCAGATATTGCGTAGCGTGGAAGGCCGGAGAGGCGTGCGGCTTGATCGACACCCGGTCGCCCCGGCGCAGCGCATGGAAGTAGAGCGCCGTCAGGATCGAGACGACCGAGGCGCTGGAGGCCTGGTGTCCGCCGACCTTCGTGTCGTCCACGTTCGGGCGCACGTGGTTGGCGTGGTGGATGATCAGCGTACTGAGCCAGAGGATGCGTTTCTGGATCGTGTCGAGTACGGCAAGGTACTCCGGGGCGAGGGTCGGTTGCTCGACATTGGGGTGGGGGAACGACTCGATGAGCCCGTAGGTAATATCGTCCTCCGCGTGTTGGGTTGCCATGGGAACTCCTTCGCCCTCGTACCCAGCGCGGGGCAGCCTCGCCCCTGTTCTAGTGCGGAACCTCGCGTTCGATTGTCCGCTATCTGCTGGGACTCGGCAACCGCGTATACGGCTGGTGGGCTTCCCTTATCGGCAGGCGAGGGCCACTCTGCAGCAATCTTCTATCGCGATGTCGATTTTCGGCCCACTTGCGGATCAATCAATATAGGCGGTGTTCTCTCAGCACCGCGCGGCGCAGCCCAGGGCGCCACACGGAGGGATTAAAGCATGCCGGCACGAACCGTCCTGCTTTTGCACAACGAGGAAGTGGGTTGGTTAGCACTACGCGCAACACTCCAACACTACGACGACACACAGATCGTGGGTGAGGTCACGAACACCGACGCGGCACTGCACATCGCCGGCACGCATCACATCGATCTTGTGATTGCCTCCGATAGTCTGTCTGGTGTTTCCAGCCAGGCGGCGCTCGCCGCGATCCGAGCGGCCTCTACAGCCGCTCGGATCGCGCTATTCGTACGCGAGGCGAGCGCGGCTGCAATGGCAGACTTCAGCGAACTTGAACTCGCTGCCTGTTGTGCATGGAACGAACTACGCTCGACCAAGGCAATCGTTACAGTACTCGACGCCATACTGACAGATGACCTCTATGTTGGCACTCGAGCTGCCACCACTGCCTACCACTACCATGTCGCCCGCGCGCATCGGTGGAACACGAACACGGTCCAACTGAGCCCGCTCGACCGGCAACTCCTTCTACTCCTGGCACACGGCTTCACTGCTCGGGAGATTGCCGACCAGATCAACCGCGCATCCCACACAGTCGAAAACCGGCTACAGGAACTGCGCAGCAGGTTCGGAGCCAAGAACAGCGCCCACTTGGTACATCTCGCACACCGGCTATCCCTGCTTCATCCGTGGGATAACGACGAACTGGGGGAAAGATCACCATAGCCGACATCGCATCGACAGCAGAATTCTCCCATGCAACAAGGGTGAATTTGCTCTGGTCAACTCAAACGACGCGATGTAGTCTGAATGCAGTACCGATCCGTGACGTACTCAACACAGTCACTATTTTATGCACTTTGTCGCGCACTGTGCGGGCATTTGCGTTTGACCGATGATGCAACCATGGACGTTGTTTAATCGTCACTGAGAAGGGCGTGAGATGAGTGATCTGGAATATAGAAGTCGCAACTCAAGCGATGTGACGAGTGATCGCGTTACTGAGCTAGCCCGAACGCTAAGTAGGCAAATGAATCGACGTGGTTTTCTTGGGATGGTGGCAAAGGGAGCAGCGATCGCGACCGGCGCAGCGGCTGGATTGTTCCAGTTTGCCGGCGTGTTCGGGACAAGCGTACAAGAGGCGTTTGCTTGCTATTACTGCTGGTATAATACTGGCAACTGTGCGTGCAAACCAAGCGGGGTTAGTTGGTGTGACAATGCTGACAGGCCACGCTCCTGTCGTGCCCAAGACTATTCATGGAATTGTGTTAGAGCGATATGTTATGGTGGGCACTTTGCGATTTCCTGCCCCTACGACTGTGCATGGTGCGATCCCTGTAACCCTGGACCGTGTTGATCGGACACTCCTCGCGGGATGATAGCCTCGATGTTCAAACGTGCTTCTAGGAGGAACACCGTGCCAACTGTAGTGGATCTCGGAAAACAAGGGCCACATCCTGACCTCATGGTATCCTTGGTGGAAGGTATCAATGAGGTGTTCCAGGAAAAGCTAACTTCGGAGGGTGTAGCTGAGGTATACGTAGGCGACATTCACGTGCTCCAACAGCGTACCCTCTATGGGCTGCCCTGGTCCAACCTCTGGGGAGTGCCCTGGAACCATGCCGAAGACGTGATCAGCGTAGACGTGTCGGTGGGACTGGTCATCTGTACCCCCACGGGAGCCCGTAAGCACGTGGTGCAGTACCAAGCGCATCGGTTTCCGGATCGAGACTGGGGCATCGCCCGGATGGGTGTCGACTGGCTCGACGAGCCGCCAAAGAAGCCGTGGACATCATCACCTGCGCTGAGTCGAGGGCTTGGGATCGCCTGGGGGGTGGTTGCCCACTCGCCTGATGTTGGCAAAGGGCGCATCACCCTGGCGAATGGCTACGTCGCGGAGAGCCCTGTGTCAAATGGCAGTTTCCTCATCTTCGTGCCGTTCCACAGTGCGGAACTTTGGTCATCGACGGTGAAGTTCGGGTTCTACGATACACAGGGTCGTGAGATCGTCACGGACAACTATCCCTTGCCTTCACCAGAGTAGGCAGCAGGTGTCTAGCGCTGCACGTAGCCGCTGCGGAGAGAGATGCGGAGAACTCGGTGTCCGGGATGTGGCTCATCTCCTACGTCCTGCTTTGGGTGCTCGTCATTGTTGAGGGAATCGCCATCATCGCGCTGCTGCGGGTGTTCGAGGGGCTCCATCAAAGGCTCGAGGAGCAGGCTGAGAAACACGGAATCGCACGGTTAGCGCCGGGAGCCATCCTGACCGATCACGAGTTTGTTACCTTGGCAGGCGAGACAGTCGCGCTCTCGCATCTGTGGTCCAGAGGCCGGCTGCTGCTCCTCTTTGTGAGTGTCGACTGTGTCCCGTGCCGGGGTCTGTTGGAGTGGATCGGCGATGCTTCCCGCAATCGGCAACTCGTGGACTGGGATACGTGCGTCCTCTGCGCTGGACGCCCGGGGCAGGTGCGCAAACTCTGCAACGACGTACGGTTGACGCACGAGATTCCCGTCGTCGCAGTTGAATACGCGGCCTTGAAACAGCGGTATCAGATCGCCGGTACACCGACCCTCGCCATCGTTGAAGAAGATGGGCGCGTGGTCGATGTTGTCGTAGGGAAGGCTGAAGCGTACCTGGATGTGCTCATGCGCAGATCAACGTTTCGGATTCCCGTCTAACGTCGCTCGCTGATGCGTACATCGAGACGCATGGCGACGACGATCGGCATCGGATTGCTGCTCATCGCATCGCTGCTGCTCGCTGTGTGCCAGCGTGAACAGACCGCAGATGTCCGTGTCCCGTCTCCGACGCACCAGGCAGCAACTGCTAGCGTCGTTCGATCGACGGCCACGCTACAGCACCTGCCGAGTGAGGTCAGTTCCCCTTCCCCTTCTGGCCAGGCCAGCCAGATCGTGCCGACCACGTCCATCCCCCTGGATAATCCTCGAGCAATTGCCATCGCTGCAGGCGGGGACGTGTACGTCGCAGATATTGGCGATCCATCACAGCCGTTTCCCGGCAGAGTGCTCCGCATCAGTTCAACTGGAGATGTCGAGACAACGCTAGCTCCATTCAGCGCGTTTTCAGCGAGCACCGCAGGAGAAACCTATGCTTTTGGCCTGTCGAGCGTGGCCACGTCACCCGACATGCTCTATATATTGCTCGGTGTGGGTGCATTCCTCCAGAATCCGATCTATGCCGAGAATCAGCTCATTGCGGTTGCTCCCAACGGAGAGATCACGCAACTGTTCAGTCTGGCTGGGTATGAAGCAGGACACGATCCGGACGGTCTCGGCATCGACTCCAATGCGATGGATGTGGCATACGCTGAGGACGGCTCGCTCTGGATTACCGATGCTGCCGGCAACTGGGCTGCCCACCTCGTCCCCACTGACACCGAGGGCAAACCGCTGGAAGTGGCAACTGTCGCGGTCTTCCCGGCAGTTGATGACGAAGACGCGGTACCAACAGGTATTGCAGTTGGGCCGGACGGCAGCGCGTACGTGGCGCTCTTTCGTTGCCGGCAACCAACCGCTGGGAAGGGTGGTATCGCGCGGGTGTATCCAGATGGATCGTTTGAGATCGTGGTAGACAGCCTTTCCAATCCTATCGATGTCGGCTTTGATGCTTTCGGAAACATGTACGTGCTGGAATTCGCGACCGACTATGCTCCAGAGACTGGCCGCCTCCTCGCGGTTCACAAAGACGGCACGCTTGTGACGGTGCTCGAGGACCTGACGTTCCCAACCAGTTTTGCGATCAATGACCGGGGAGACGTGTACGTCACCGAGATCGCAACACCTGCCGGGGGAGCGACCGGATCGGGGAAATTGCTTGTTTACGCGTCACTCGTACCGTAGGAGGATGCGTTTCTGGATCGTGTCGAGTACGGCAAGGTACTCCGGGGCAAGAGGGGTGTGTTCCACGTTCGGGTGCGGGAACGACTCGATCAGCTCAATGCCAATGCCATCCTCCGCTTGTCGGGTTGCCATGGGAACTCCTTCGCCCTCGCGCGTCCTTCAGGGCAGCCTCGCCCTTGTTCCAGCAGGAACCTTACGCTCGATTGTCGCCGATTGCGCTTGGTTGGGCAACCACTGCGCGCCAGTTGCGGGGTGTGGCACGTTGGCGGCTGGCGGCAGGACCGAGTCGTCCGTGCCCGCGCGCTGCGCCTCGCCCCAGTCATCCCGAGTGGCAGTCGAGCTTTTCCCGGATCAGCGCAGGCGGCCCACAGGTGATCTGCCGGGTTAGCCGGTGTGCATTATCTCGCCCTGAGCGCCAGCGACGGCCCGATCTCCCCCACGCGTACACACGCGGGTGCGACACCCCTGCCCCCTCTCAGTGCGTGGAAGATGGGAATGTGGAGCGGCACATCGCCGATGGTCACCTACTCAGCACGACGTGCTGCGTGCCAACATCAGCCCTGTAGACATCTGGACGTACTACCAGTGTTACAGCGAGGCATCGTCTGCACTGCCACTGCACATCCCTGGGTGATCCCGGTTGCACGAGGGCTGGAGCCGATCACCAGCCCGCCCGTCGGGTTACGTCCGGATGTCAGGACCCCACATTGACGGCCAGGGGTTGGCTTTGCTACTGTCTGTGTCAGCAACCCAGAGCAAACCAAATGGAACGACGTTTCGGCCGTTGCCCCTCCCACGCGTCGCGCGTGCACATGGAAGAGACTGCTGTGGACGACCGCCGGTTCGATGACCTGACCAAGCTCGTCGGCCGCAGGGCCTCGCGTCGCGCCGTCATCAAGGCGGCCATCGCTGGAGCCATCGCCTCCGTCTTCGGTAGCGGCGTCGCACAAGCGGCCCTCTCGCCGATCAAGACCCGTCCCAAGACCTGCATCCAGCCCGGCCAGCCCTGCGGCCGACCAGGCATCGACCCCTCCCGCGACTGCTGCTACAAGTGCAACGCCACCACCAAGAAGTGCTGCGAGGACCTCAACTACGTCTGTACCAAGGACGCCGACTGCTGCCTCACCGCCTCCGGTGTCCAGCCCATCTGCCGTGACCCCAA
>QEUZ01000517.1 GCA_003577355.1 Chloroflexota bacterium
GCTCAGCGCGAGGGTCATGTCGCCCGCGCTCGGAACGATATTCCCCCATTGACCAACATAGATACCAGCCGACGTGAACTTGACGACACGGTTGGCGCCAGGCGACGCTCCCTGACTTAGGACGTAGAGGTTGTTGAAGCTGTCGAAGGCGAGGCCAGCCGGCAGGTAGATCTGCCCGGCTCCAACACCCTGACTGCTGAACTGCGTCAGGAACCCACCCAGGCCGTCATAGACCTGCACGTACGACAACGTGTCCTTGAAACCAGCGACGTAGATCAGGCCGGTTGGCCCCACGGTAATGGCACGCGGCTCCAATTGGGTGAGCGTATTCGGATCAACGACCAGCCACTGCCGCTCATAAATGCCGTTGGCGCCGAACTTCTGGATACGGTGGTTCAGCGTGTCGGCAACGTAGATGTCGCCTTCTAGGTCGACCGTGATCCCAAGTGGGGTGTTGAACTGCCCGATGCCGGAACCGAGCTGGCCCCAACGGTTCAGGAGGACGCCACTGCTGTCGTACATCTCCACACTGTTGGTGTTGTAGTCGAGCAGGTAGACATTGCCATCGGCATCGGTCGCAAGCGAGCCGACCGCCTGCAACTGGGTCGAGGGATCGTACGCGCCACCCCATGACGTGACGAACGCGTAGTCGGTCGGCGGGTCGTAGGTTGCAGTCGCGGTGCTCGTTGCCGTACTGGTCGATGTGCTGGTGGCAGTGCTCGTTGCCGTGGTGCTCACCCCAGTTGCCGTGCGTGTGCTCGTCGCGGTCGGTGAACCATTACCGGGGATCTGCTCATACCGCCACACCCGGTAGTGCTGCCCAACGTTCCCTGCCTCTACCTCGAACCCAGCCGGGTTCCCAGGCGTGTACGTCAGACACCGCCGCTCGAAACACTGCACCAGCACCAACCGCAGCGTCCCGCCAATCTTCACACGCGCCCAGTACGCTTCAGTAATCGGATACCCAGTCGCGTAGAACCACGGGTCGAACAACCGCTGCGTCGTCGTCTGCCCGGCGATCCGCACCGGCCCGCTCGAGTTCAGGAAGGTCCAGAACGGGCTCGCCACCTGATGGTCGATCCCCGGCACGCTCAGCCGGAACGCCGCCGTTACCCCCTGACTCGCCAGGCTCGGGTCGTTCGTCACTACCCCGTTCCCATCAATGCGCTGGGTGATTAGGCTGCCATTCGGTACGGCTGGCGCCGAGCGCAGCGGGGCCAGGTCGGCGTAGGTCAACGGGTCGTCCGGGTCGCCGGCCACGTTCACCTGGGCTGGCGCATGCTGCTGGAACTGGTTGTCACCGAGTTGCAGCCGGCCGGTCATCAGCTCGACGACCAGCAGGCCGTTGGTGACGTAGAAGGGGG
Organism: Chloroflexota bacterium; assembly: GCA_003577355.1. Taxonomy (GTDB): domain Bacteria; phylum Chloroflexota; class Chloroflexia; order Thermomicrobiales; family CFX8; genus CFX8. The sequence goes on from QEUZ01000517.1 coordinate 1,365, forward strand.
AGGTCGGGTCGCCCGAGGGGTTGTTGATCTCCATGCGGGACTTGTCGAAGTACTGCACCTGGCGTTGGCCACCGGGGGCTTCGGCGTAGGGTTCGGTGAGGACTGCGGTATTGGCTTCGGGGCCCCAGATCCAGGTGCGGGCGACGGCGCCGGATGCCACCGGCTGGTCGGTACGTTCCCAGGTGCGCTGGAAGGCAGGGTTGCCCGGCGCGACGGCGGCAGCCTGCACCACCGCGAATGCCAGCACGACGAGAGCGACGATCGCGGCCGGGAGGCGGAAGAGACGCAGCATGCCGGCGCATCCTCTCATGTCGGTTGTATCGATCGGTCTACAGTACTGCCTGACCTACCAACATGCAATACCCGCGACCAACCCACGCAGGGCTAACGC
>QEUZ01000075.1 GCA_003577355.1 Chloroflexota bacterium
GGACTTCGTCTCGGTCGATTGGCAACGCCTGGCGTCCAAGGAGTACGCCGCCGAACGGCGCGCCGAGATCGACCGCGCGCGGGCTGCCACCCCCTCGGCCGGAGCGCGCATTGCCCTCGCCAGCACAGCCTCGGCCGTTGCGGCCGGTGGCGATGGCGGCTGCACCACCCACTTCTCGGTCGTCGACCGCGACGGGATGATGGTTTCGGTCACCCAGACGCTCACCCTGATCTTCGGCTCCGGCGTGACAGTGCCCGGCACCGGCGTGCTGCTCAACGACAACATGAACCTGTTCGACCCCGTACCGGGCAAGGCCAACTCAATCGCCCCCTGGAAGCGACCGGCGTCGAGCATGGCCCATGTCGTTGCCGTGAAGGATGGCCAGCCGGTGCTGGCGGTCGGCGCGCCAGGTGGGCGACGCATTATGGATACCTGCCTGCAAATGGCGCTGAACGTGATCGACTACGGTCTGGATATCCAGTCCGCATGCGGCGCGCCGCTGATCGACTGCGCCGGGCCGGCGCTGCTGACCGACGACCGCATCCCGCTCGCCACCCGCGAGCGCCTGCGCGCCATGGGCCACAACGTCGTCGCCGCCGAGGTTTCGTTCTCGCCGCGCGTCTTCGCCAGCCCAACCGGCGTAGCGGTCGACCCAGCCACCGGCCTGCGCTACGGTGGAGCCGACCCGTTCGGAGCGGGCATCGCCGCCGGGCGCTGAGCGCCCGCTGAAGGTGCGAGGACATCTGCGTACAATCTAACCCGCACGCTGATGCGAGGGAGCGACGCGATGTCCTCGACCATCGCAACCAGCCCATCCGGCGCGTATGTCCGCGACGTGCTAGGAAATGTGGAGTACTGGGCGTTCGTCCCAGCCCCACTCCCGCCTGAGCTGTACCTGTCGCCCGACACCTTGCTCGCGCTATCGGCAGCCGATCGCGCGGTGGGTGAACTCTCGGGCCTTGGGCGGGCGTTGCCGAACCCGCACCTGCTGATCCAGCCATTCATCTATCGTGAGGCGGTGCTCTCGTCGCGCATTGAAGGCACAGTGACGACTGCGGCGGAGCTGTACGCCTACCGGGCGGGCCAGCTGCCGCTACCGGGGGTCGGCGCACCGGAAGCGGACGTGCGCGAAGTCGCCAACTATGCGGCCGCGCTCGAGCACGGCCTGCGGCATTTGGGGGACTACCCATTGAGCCTGTGGTGCATCCGTGGCTTGCACCGCATGCTGCTGGAAGGCGTGCGCGGCGACGAGCTGCTCCCCGGCGAGTTCCGGCGTGTCCAGAATTACATCGGTTCACCACGCACCCATATCAACCAGGCCCGCTATGTTCCGCCACCACCCTACGAACTGGATGGAGCGCTGGCAGCGTTCGAGGCGTATATGCAGGGGGATGACCCGCTTCCGCCGCTGGTGCGGCTGGCGTTGATCCACTACCAGTTCGAGGCGATCCATCCGTTCATGGACGGCAACGGGCGAGTTGGCCGGCTGCACATCGCACTCCTGCTGGGCCACTGGCGGTTGCTCTCGCAGCCGCTGTTGTACGTGAGCGCCTACTTCGAGAGCAACCGGCAGGAGTACTACGACTTGTTGCTGGGCGTCAGCCGCGACGGCGCCTGGGAACCCTGGGTGCTGTTCTTTCTCCAGGGCGTCGAGCAGCAGGCGCGAGATGGCATCAAGCGCGCGCAACTGCTACAGGACGTCCACGCTCGGTGGAAAGATCGGTTGGCAGCGGAGCGTACCTCTGCCACCACGCTGCGGCTTGCAGATTACCTGTTGCTCTCCCCGATTGTGACCGTTCCTCAGCTTGTGACAGCACGCAAGACGAGTCATCCCACGGCAATGCGCGCTGTGCAGAAGCTCGTTGACTTGGGGATCCTGAGTACGTTCGGAACACGTTCCTATCGCCAGGCGTTCGTCGCAGACGATGTCTTGGCAGTGATCTCGGATCTGGAACATTCACGATAGCACGAAAGAATGAACGTATTATCTAGATACCGTTCACTCTTTCCGGAGATTGAACGCTTTCGTTCAGTCGTGTTGTCGTCTCGTCAACAGACGAACGACTGAGCGCCCAGTCACAAGCGCGAGTCCCCGTTCAGCAGCGTATCGCTGGCAGCGTTCAGTCCACGAGTACAGCTCACGCTCGTAGCGACACTCGCAGCCCTGGGCGGGCGAGGTCGATTGGGCCGCCGTAGGTGCTGCGGGCGGCCGCGAGGGCTGAGGCAAAGCCGCGCTCTTCCCACAGGTGGGTCAGCAGCAGGCGTTTCGCGCTGCTGCGGGTGGCAAGTGCCCCGGCTTCGGCGGCGGTCAGGCTGCCGCGTGTGGCTTCCGAGCCGGGTGGAGCATCCAGCAGGGTCGCCTCGGCCAGCAGCAGGTCGACACCGGCGAAGAACCTGTCCAGCGGGGCGGAAGGCCCGGTATCGCCGGTGTAGCCGATGCTTCGCCCTGCAGCGCTGACGCGCATGGCCCAGCTGGGGATATAGTGGACGCCCGCGGCGAACTCCAGTGTCAGGCTGCCGATGGCGAGCGGTACGGCGGGGTCGTAGACCTGCGGCTGCAGGCGGCTGGAGAAGAAGCCGGGCGCTTCGCCGAGGTCGCCGTAGGCGGCGGTGAGCCGCGCCAGCAGCTCCGGCCCACCCGGCGGCAGCCAGACGGGAACCGGCAGAGGCGCTGGTCGCGGGTTGTACGCCAGGGAGAACTGCAGGGCGAACACGTCCAGCGTATGGTCGGGGTGCAGGTGCGAGATGACGACGGCAGCGAGCGTGCGGAAGTCGGTGTGACGGCGCAGCTCCTGCAAGGTACCCGGGCCGAGGTCGAGCGCAACCGCTGTTGTGCCGTGTTGGATGAGATACCCGGAACAACCAGCGCCGGTATTTGGGCTGGCGGCGCTCCCGCCCAACACGGTCAAGCGCATCGCGCGGCTACCGCTCCTGCGCCGCCTGGCAGTCGATACACAGCGTCGCGTGCGGCAGCGCTTCCAACCGTTCGAGCGGAATTCGCTTGCCGCAGTGCGCGCAAGTGCCGTAGGTGCCATCGGCGATGCGTTGCTGGGCCAGTTCGATCTGGGTGATCCGCTCTTCCAGGTCCCGGCGCAGCGTCTGGAGTCGTTCAATGTCGAAGACATCGCTGCCCTCGTCGGCCATGTGGGTCGTCGGCACGCCCCCTTCATCGTCGAGGTCCTGGGTGAGTGCGCCGACCTCGCCTTCGAGCCGGGCGAGGCTCGCCTGCGTTTCAGCAAGGTCTTCGCTGAGGCGTTGCGCTAGAGCGCTGAGGCGCTGGGCATCGGATACTGTCATCAAGCGACCCTTTCGTTGCAGTGCTGCCGGCGCTGTGCCGGGGCGATGTGGTGATACCACGCGGCTGGGGTTGACTGCCGAAAACGGCGGAGGAACAGCGAGATGCACCATGTTTGATGCGGCGCAACGCGCCCTTCTGGAGCTACCGGGGTTCGCAACGCTGGCAACGCTTGCGCGCGATGGGTCGCCACATTTGACGGTCATGTGGCATCGTTGTGTTGGCGACACACTGCGGATGATCGCGCCGGCCAGCGCGACAAAGGTGCGCAACATCAGCGCCAACTCGCGTGTGTCCACGATCATTGCACACCCGTCGAATGGCTACGACTACCTGGAACTTCGCGGTCACGCCGAGCTGTTGCGTGATGACGCCGCCGCGCGAGCGGAGCTGCGGCTGATCGCCGCACGCTATGTTGGCGACCAGGCCGACGCATTCGTCGACCGGCTCTCGGCGGCCCCGCGAGTACTGATCGTCATCCATCCGCAGCGGGTACGCGCGCATCTGCGGGAGGGCAGTCTCTGAGCCGGCAGCGCGAGGGCAGCAGTGGCGCATGCACGATAGCGGGCTGATTCTGAACATCGCCGTCGCGCTTGGCGCCGCCCTACTGGGTGGGACGCTGGCGCGCCTGCTGCGGCTGCCGGTGATCCTCGGCTACATTCTGGCCGGCATCGCCATCGGCCCCAGCACGCCGGGGTTCGTTGCGGATAGCGAAACCGTGCGCACGCTGGCCGAGGTCGGCGTAGCCTTCCTGATGTTCTCGCTGGGGATCGAGTTTTCGCTACACGAGCTGAACGCCATGCGCCGCATCGCCATCCTCGGCGGGACGTTGCAGGTTGGGCTGTGCGTCGCGGCTGGCGCGCTCATCGGGATCGCTCTCGGCTGGGGCTGGCAGGCTGCGGTGCTGCTCGGCATGATCGTGTCGCTATCGTCGTCGATCGTCGCGCTCAAGTTGCTCCTGCTGCGCGGCGACACCAACACGCGCTATGGACGGATCGCCGTCGGCCTGGCGGTGTTCCAGGACCTGATGGTTGTCCCGATGTTCGTTGCAGTGCCGGTGCTTGCGGAGGAATCCGGCAATTTCCTGCCTAACATGGTCCGCTCGGTCAGCGTTGCCGCGGCGATCCTGGTTGCAGTTGTCGTCGTCGGCACGCGGGTGATGCCCCTGCTCTTCGAACGCATTGCCGCAACCCGCTCCCGCGAGCTGTTCCTCCTGATGGTCATCGTCGTTGCCCTTGGCACCGCGCTGGCAACCGAGGCAGCCGGGCTATCACTTGCCCTCGGAGCCTTCCTGGCCGGGATCGTCGTGTCCGAAACTGACTTCCGCCACCAGGTCGTCGCGGAGATCGTGCCGTTGCGCGAGGCGTTCGCAACCCTGTTCTTCGTCTCAATCGGCATGCTGCTGGACATCACCCTGCTGCGTGACAACTTGGGGTTGGCGCTGCTGTTCATCGCGGTTATTGCGTTCCTCAAGTTCTCAGTCGTCAGCGGCGTCGTGCGAGGACTTGGCTTGCCGGCCGGCACCGCTGTGCTGGCGGGTGTGCTGCTAGCGCAGATCGGGGAGTTTTCGTTGATCCTGGCCGGAGAAGGGCTGGACAGCGGCGTGCTCACGCAGGCACGCTACGACCTGGTGTTGATCGGCGCCCTCGGCACCATCCTGGTCACCCCATTTGCGGTCGGGGCTGGGCCACGGTTGGCTATGGTTGCCGAGCGTGTCGGCGTGCATGGCGGCAGCGATGGACTTGCCGAAGCGCTGGGAGCAGATGAGTTCCAGCGGCACACCATTGTCTGCGGCTACGGCCGGCTTGGCGTGGAGCTGGTCGGCGCGTTGCAGCGGCGCGGTATTGCCTGCGTTGTCGTGGACGATGACCCGACTGCGGTGCGGCGAGCGCGCAGCGTTGGTGTACCGGCATTTTATGGCGACGCCGGCAACCCGGATGTGCTCAGCAGGGTCGGGCTTGCCCGCGCGCGCGCCATTGCCGTGGCGATCTCCGACCCGATTGCCGCGGAAATGGTGGTCACCACCGCCCGCAAGGCGAACCCCCGCCTGCGTATCGTTGCCCGGGCAACCAGCTGGGAACAGTTGCACCGCTTGCGCGACCTCGGCTCGGACGAAGTCGTCCAGCCGGAGTTCGAGGCCGCGCTGGAGGTGATCCGCTACGTGCTGCACGCCCACGGTGTTGAAGACCGCGTGGCTGCAGCCGTCGTCCAGGGCCGGCGGCAGGCGTATTACGAGCCACGGCAGTCGGAGTAGGCTGCCGGCGAAACGTCGATGATACTTAGCAGCACGCAGATCGTCGTTTGGTTCACGGAGGAGATATGCCGAAACCCCTGACGCCGGAACTGCTCGTGCGGCAGATCATTACGGGGAGCGACCCCCAGGTCGCGCCGGACGGCAGCCGCTTCGTCTACACCCGCAGCAACGTCGACGCCGCCACCGGCAAAGTCGTGTCCCACCTCTGGCTGCGTAACATCGACGGCAGCAACCCGACCCGCCTGACCTGGCGCGGCACGAGCAACAGCACTGCCCGCTGGTCACCGGATGGCCGCATGCTCGCCTTCGCGTCCGACCGCGCGGGCTCGTCCGACAAAGGTTCCGGGCTGTTTGTGCTGCCGGCCGATGGGCCGGGTGAACCACGGGAGATCACCCGCCACCCACACAGCATCAGTGGCATCGCCTGGTCGCCGGATAGCGCGCAGATCGCCTACGTCTCACGCTTCGACCCAGCGAACCCGGAGGGCACGACCCTCCCCGAAGGGGCGCCGCCACCCGTGCGGGTGACCAGCCGGCTCGACTACAAGCGCGACGACTATGGCTACCTGGGGGATGCGCGCGCGCAACTGTATGTCGTCGATGTTGCGAGTGGCGCGCGCCGCCAACTGACCGACGAAGCGCACCAGCATAGCGCGCCTGCCTGGTCGCCCGATGGACGCTGGATCGCCGTGCGCATGGATAACTGGGCCACCGAAGCGCGGGTTGTCCACCTCGTGCCGGTGGGCACAGGCAACCGGCGCACCATCGCGCTGGAATCGGGGGGGTTCTCGGTTTTCGCCTGGTCTCCCAGCGGAGCGCAGATTGCGCTGGCCGGAGAAGAACGCCCGCTGACCGGCCAGCCGGACTGGTATCTCTACACCCTCGCCGACGACAGCCTGCGCCGCCTGACCGACGACCTGCTCTGTCTACCCGATTGGGAAGCCCCGGCCTGGCTGGACGATACCACGTTGCTGTTTGGTGGCGACCGCGAAGGGATGAGCCGGCTGTATACCCTTGACACCGCGACCGGCGCGGTTGTTGAGGTGCTGCATTCCCCAGTGGTACGCACTGGCCTCAGCCTTGATGCTCAGCGCACGGTGGCGGTGCAGGCGCACGAAAGCTTCGATGAAACTGGCGAGATCGCAGTAACGAACCTGCGCACCTGGGAGGACAAGGTCGTTACCGACCACAACACCAAGCTGCTCAACGCCAACCCCCAGGCCGATTGGGAGTGGCTCACCTTCAAGCGCGACGATGGCTTCACCTTCGAGGGCTGGCTGATGCTGCCGCCGACGCACTCGCTGAGCCGCAAAGTGCCGTTCGTGTTGGATATCCACGGCGGCCCGCAGGGGCATTTCGGCCACACGTTCAACCCACTCCACCAGATGCTGGCGACGCATGGCATCGCGGTGCTGGCAGTGAACCCGCGCGGTTCGACCTCCTACGGGCGCGATTTCTGCCGCCGGGTGAACCTGGACTGGGGCGGCGAAGACTACCTGGACCTGCTGTGTGCCGTGGAGCGGCTGAAGCGCCGGATCGATATCGACGCAACGCGCATCGGCATTTGCGGCTACAGCTACGGCGGCTACATGACCGCCTGGATGCTCGGGCACACCCAGCAGTTCCAGGCATGTGTCTGCGGCGCGCCAGTGTTCGACCTGGAATCGGAGTACGGCACCGGCGACATGGATTTCATCGCCTGCGACTGGGAATGGGGCGGCCCACCCCACGCGCGCCGCGAGCACTACACCGAGCGGTCCCCCTCCACCTGGGCGCACCGCGCCACGACACCGACGCTGATTATCCAGGGGGAAGCGGACGAGCGTTGTCCGGTTGGCCAGGCGGAACAACTGTTCACGACGTTGAAGCAAGCCGGCTGCGAGGTGGAGCTCGTGCGCTACCCCGGCGGCTTCCACGGGTTCCCCTGGGATGGCCCGCCCGCCCACCGCGAGGATTACCTGACACGCATACTGGCCTGGTTCCAGCGCCACCTCGGTGTCGCGTAGGGGCCACGAGCGAAACGACGACGCAGACATGCGCCTCGACTGTGTTTCCAGCCATGCCGCCGGCAACGCTGCCGGCGGCATGCTCCGGTTGCACCTGACTCCACGCCAGGGAGAACGCTTCGGGCGCACCGACGAGATCTGGTTTCGGGTCCCGGCCGACTTCCACACCCATAACGACAGCGTGGCGGCCGCAGTGCTGACGCTGGTTGGTCCGCGCTTCAGCGAGGTGCGCTTCAACTTCGCGATCTCGTCGTACTGTGCAGAAACGCTGACGCGCTACTACGGCCTCACGACCATCGGGCCGGTCGATGCCGGTATGGAGCCGCGCCGCCCCGGTCGCCATCTGGCGCTCAATTTCAGTGGCGGGGTCGATTCGACGGCACTGTGGGTGTGGCTGCACGACCTCGCCGGACTTGCGTTCAAGGTTGTCACCACCCACTACACCGGCAGCAAGCTAGATGAACCGGGCTATCGCGCCTATCAGCGCGACATCACCTGCGAAACGAACCTGCGAAAACTGCATTACGACCGCGCCGGCCGCTTTCACGCTGCTGTGCCACTGCTGTTTGCCGACTACCTCGACCTGTGGGGGCTGACCAGCGCCCATTGCTACGAACACTATCCATACAGCATGGAACGCCTCGCCGGTGGTGCGGCTCCGCACTTTCTGGTTCACGACCAAGCCTTGCTAGCAGGTGGATTGGCCGAGGTCCATATTGCACGCTGCCTCCTCGAATTCGGGCTGAACCGCCTTCTCGTCGCCGCCGCGCCCCAACGCATCGCCGCAGCGCTAGACGCCTCAGACTTCCCCGGCAGCCGGAAACGAGCCGTGAAGTCCCTGGCATCGCGAGCCTACTTTGCGCAGCTGGGGCAGGAGGCGCCGGCCTGGCTGCAGTCGGTCCCGCTGCCGGAACCGGGTAGCGGAAGACGCACCTCCACCGGGCTGCACTTTCGCATGCTCTGGCTTGCGAAGCATTACGGCGCAGCGTTCGCCGCCCAGCTCGACCCACGCGTCGCCGAGGTGGACCTGCGCTGTTTGGACGATATGCGCTTCGACTTCTACGAGCGGTACAACACAAACCTGATCCACCTCATGCCGGCGCCATATCGCAATGCGCTGCTTGCCGGCCTGCACACGGCTGGCATCCTGCCCTATGATGAGGTGGACTTCGAGGAACTGGAGACGGTGCTGACACTCATCGAGAGCCAGGGCAACCCACGCGTGGTCGACCACCCAATGCTATGATCGCTCCGAAACGGGAATTTCGGCTCATTGCGCGTGCCGATACGGTAGTGTGCTTGGCCATCCCCTGCCGCGATCGGCAACCGCAGGTATCGGACGAGGCTGCGAAATGGCGACACGCCCTGGAGTGCATCGCTCGACGCTTGCGGCGTTGATGCTCTGCGCATTCTTCGGCTCGGCCACGTTCACCAGCGTTGCCCCATTCCTCAACGAGATGGCCGCCGACTTCAACCGGTCTATCGGCGTCGTTGGGCAGCTCTCCAGCGTCTCGTCATTGGCGGCGGGGTTCTCGGCACTGTTCCTGTTCTCAACCATCGACCGGCTGCGGCCGAAGCTTGTGCTGCTGATCGCAGTGGGTGGCGTTGGCGTGGCGACGCTGGCCACCGGCTTGCTGCACTGGTTTCCCGCCCTGTTGGCAGCGCAGTTCGTCGCCGGCGGCTGCGCAACGACGGCGCTCACAACGACCCTGGTGATGCTCGGCCGGCTGGCCGCTAACCCTACCGAACGCGCCCGCCGGCAGGGGCTGCTGATCGGCATGGGCGGCTGTGGACCACTCGCCGGCACGCCGTTGCTGCGCCTCGTGGCCGATGGCGCCGATTGGCGTGCAGCGGTGCTGCTCTATGGAGCAGTCGCGCTGTGCGGGGCGCTGGTCGTGCTGCTGACGTTGCCGAACATCGCGCCGCTGGGCGGACACGGCGGCGGACGGGTCGCCGATGCGGTGGCGGCGGCGCGCATGCCGCTGGTGGGCCGCACGCTGGTCTTGTCGTCGCTTGTCTGGCTGATCTGGGGTGTGCTTGGCTCGTTCCTGGCCGGCTTCGCCGCGCACGCCTACCCTGGCCAGGGGTGGGTCATCGGCGCGTTATGGACGACCGACGGCATCTCGTACATGGTCGGGGCGTTCGGCAGTGGGCTGCTGATTATCTGGTTGGGGGGGGCGGTGCGTGCCGTTGCAGTTGCCCTGGTGGCCGGGACGGCCGCTGTGGCCGGTTTCGGCTTTCTGGCGATCCACCCGGCATTCTCATTGGGGATGTACTTCATCTATATGGGCCTGCTCGGTGTGCTGAACAGCGGCGTTGTCCACCTGCTCCACCGCTTCGGACGCGACCGCCAGGGGCCAGTGCTCTTCCTCAGCTCCGCCATCGGGCGCGCCGGCACATTTGCCGGGGGTGTACTTGGCGGTATTGTGCTGGAGCTGGCCGGGTTCACCGGCTGGGCGGTGCTGCTGGTCGCTGGTTCGACGATTACCCTGGCGCCCCTGGCGGCGCTCGTGCACGCCGAGCGGCGCACGGTGCGGCGTCTCACTGGCCAGCCTGCTGAGGACCGCTCCCTGCTAGCATAGACTGTGGTTCCCTGTTGTCACGTTTTCGCAACGTTACCAGCAAACCTTTCACGGTCCTGCACTGGTTTACCCGTACGATGTGAGCGTATCGCATGGTTGTCGTGCAGCAATCACCTGAATGGAGGGGCCAGATGACACGCACAACCACCTGGATCATCACGGCATTCTCGGTCGCACTCTATCTCTTCCTCAGTTGGGCCTTCGAGGATGGCCTGTTTGAAGGGCGCTCGCTGCTCTTCACGATTGTCCTGGTTGGTTTGATCGTCGCGGCGGGCGTGTTCCAGGCGTCGCGTCTGGGTGACACTGTTGTGCAGACCAAGACGACGGCTCCCAGCCCCGACCTGCGGACACCTGGGCAGACCGATGACCCACGCATCTGGAAGCTGCTCATGGGCAATACCTACTGGGCGATCCTCTGGATGCCGGTCCGCTTCTTCGTTGGGCGCGCCTGGCTGGCGGCGGGCGAACACAAGGTGCGCGACGACGCCTGGATGGACACTGGCGCGGCACTGCAGGGCTATTGGGAACGCCGCGTCGACCCGGAAAGCACCGCGATTACCTACGACTGGTACCGCGACTTCCTGAAGTACATGCTCGACAACGAGTGGTACACGTGGATGGCGCCGGTCATCGCGGTCGGCGAGTTCCTGGTCGGCTTGGGGCTGATCGTCGGCGCGCTCGTCGGCATCGCCGCCTTCTTCGGGACATTCATGAACTTCAACTTCATGCTCGCCGGCTCGGCCAGCTCGAACCCGGTGCTCTTCGGGCTGGGTGTCCTGCTGGTCCTGGCCTGGAAGGTTGCCGGGTACTGGGGGCTGGACCGCTACCTGCTGCCGGCGCTCGGCGCGCCGTGGAAGGCTGGTGACCTGTTCACCCACCACCGCGACACCGGCAGAGGCAGCCGGGCGGAGCAACCGGGCAACGCCTGACCGCACAACACGCAGCCGAACCGCTTCAAGCAGCGCGAGACCCGGCCCCCCAGGCCGGGTCTCTCTCGTTATCCTGCCCGGGGTCGGGATGCAACCTTCAGGCCAGCCAGCTCGCCGGTTCGGTGAGGGCGGCGCGCAAGGCAGCCCAGAAGGTGCGGTACTGCTCCCACGGGGTTGCCCCGTGCAGCGCGATCGTCATCGGGCCAAGGCGCTCCACCCCAGGCGTGCGGGCAGCGCGGTCGCACTGCATCATGGTGACGAAATCGACTTCAAAGCGGAAGGGCGTCTGCGGCTTGTAGACCTTGGCAAGGTGCAACTTGCTGGTGGCGCGTTCCGCCGCAGCGGTGAGGTCGGCCCGCGCGGCAGCGGCCGGGCGACAAATCGCGGCCGTGCGGCCAACCGCCTCCTTCACCGTCACCGTTTCGATCTGCTCGCCCAGGAAGGCGCGCGCCTCGGCACAGGTCGTCTGGTCGCCAGCCACCATGACCACCGGGATACCCAGCGAACCAAGCATGGCGGCGTTCAAGCCGGTTTCGCCATGTGGCCGGCCGTTGATCCGCAGCTCCGCCACGGCCGCCCCGGCCACCGTGTGCGGGTGGATGGCATTGCTCGCCTTGGCCATGGCGTGGTAGCCGACAAACACCGCCGCGTCGAAGGTGCGCGAGTCGGCCCCTTCCAGCTGGCAATAGTCACGCGCGTTGGAACTGCCGGTCATCAGGTGTGCGGCCGGATGGAGGTCTTCGAAGAAGATGTTGCGCATTGGGCCATGGCCGTCGGCGACGAGGATGTAGCGCGCACCGGCCCGCACCAACCCTTCGATCGTCGCGTTCGCGTCGGCGGTCATCAACCGCCGGCCACGGTCGTATTCCCGCCCTTCGGCGCTCATCATGTCGCCATGTACGATGCCGGTGATGCCTTCCATGTCGACTGAGAGGTAGATATTCATCTGCGGTTCGTCCTCCCCCTTGTGCTGGGTGCTCCTGCGCGGTTCTGGCCCAGTGGCCGAGAGGCAGACTAGTAGAGCCGCTGGCACGCGTCAACCGGCGCCCCTGCACAGAGGCGGCGACACTGGTACGATTGGCCACCGGTCGACGGGATGCGGGAATAACGAGCCATGGTTTCCATCGCAAGCACACGTGCAGCACGTACACGCAGCGCCCGGCTGCAGGTCGCCCAGTACGACCCGTACCTGCTGATCCTTGTGGTCGTGCTCACCGTTTTCGGCCTGGTCACCATCTGGAGCGCCGATGGCGGCGGGATCATCACCGCCGGGTCGCCGGTCGTGCGCCAGGCAGTCTATGCCGTCGGCGGGTTGATCGCGATGGCAATGCTCACCAACCTGGACTATCGCTACCTCAAGTCGTTTGCCGTCGTGATCTACTTCGGCACGGTGCTCATGCTGGCGTCATTGCTGGTGATCGGCACGAACATCGGTGGTTCAGTACGCTGGATCCAGTTCGGCCCAGTGTCGTTCCAACCGTCAGAAGCGGCCAAGATCGGCGTCATCATCGCGCTGGCAGCGTTTATCAGCGAGCGCCATGAGGAGATGGACCGTATCCACAACTTTCTGTTCACCATCGCGATTGTCGCTGTACCAATGGCGCTCGTCTTCCAACAGCCGGACCTCGGGACGACTGCTGTGTTCGGCGCGATCTGGCTTGGCATGCTGCTGCTGTCATCCACCCGCATCCTCTACATCCTCGGCACGGCGCTGCTCTCCGCCCCATTCTCCGTGTTCGCCTGGCACTACCTGTTGCACGACTACCAGAAGGACCGCCTGCTGGTCTCCTACGACCCGAACCGCGACTACTTTGGCCAAGGGTTCAACATTATTCAGGCGCAAGTCACCATCGGCTCGGCCGGCTGGTTCGGTCACGGCTTGAGTGGCGGCAGCCAGAGCGAGTTCCAGCTCCTGAG
>QEUZ01000518.1 GCA_003577355.1 Chloroflexota bacterium
TCGGTCGAGTTCTTCTTCCGCGTGTTCCAGATCCGTGCCGGGCGTCAACCCGAACCGGCGCCGCTCCCGGCAACCGACTGACCCCGCGTGCTTATCCATGGCGCATCCGCGTCGAGCCGGATGTCGAGCGGCAGGAGTAGGCGCGGGCAAGGAACTACGTCTGCACTGCTGGCCAGCTACGCAGGCAGCGGCCTCGGGTCATAGCGCACACCTGCCGCGACCAGCAGCCGGCGCACCGCTTCCAGCTCGGCGAAGTCGCTTTCGTTAAACGGCAGGATGCCGCAGTGGTGGAAGATCTCCAGCACAGCCTCACGCAAACCCTGCGGCATCAGGCCGATCAGGTTCGTGTTGTAGCGCCAGACGAACTCCAGCGACAGGGCGCGCAACGCTGCCGGGTCGATACGCTCGATCTCAGGGCAGTAGGTTGCCACAAACTCGAGCCCGTACTGCCGCGCAATGTGCAACACCCGCAGGTCGCGTGACAGCGCTTCGCCCCAGGGAATATGCCGGTTGGGTGGCACGATCTGCGGGAGATAGTGGGTAGTGTCCCGCCCGGCGCGCGCGAAGGCCATCCGCAGGAGCAGGCCCTTGGTGAAGTGCTTCTCTCTGCCGGGTCGATCTGACGCAGCAAAGGCGTTTCCGATCAGCTCCGGCGCGAGCGTCGCGACGACCAGCATTGGCCCGCTATTGAACACCGGGCGGAGCAGGTGGAGCTCCTCCAGCCCTCCGGCCAGTAGCACCAGGTCTTCGTTGAGAAAGCTGGGCGGATGGCCGTCGCGTAACGACTCCACCTGTGAAGAGCCTAGAGTATATGGATGGCCAGTAACCTGGGCACGGAGATCCAGGTAGTCGGCATACAGCAGTGGCACGCAGCTGTTGAAGCGCCCAGCCCAGTCGAACCCCTTCTCCCGCAGGTCGGTGCGGCAGGTGACATCGCGCCGGAACGCTCCGAACCCTGCGGCCTCAAAGGCGTATGGACCTCCATAGTCGCTGGTGACCACCCGAAACTGGTCGCCAACCACCGCTCGCAGGATGAGCCAGACAGCGGTGGAATCGATGCCGCCGCTGAAGTTCAGCCCCAGGAAGCGCCCCGGCCGGCGTGGCGCAGCGCTGGGCTCGACCGGCTCGACCCGCTCCAGTTTGGGGTAGTAGCGCTGCAACAGCTCGGCACAGTGCGGCGACACCGGGAAGTTGAACTCCACCGTGCTGGCGTGCTTCCCAACGAGGGTGAGCATAGCGGCGGCGACAGCGTCGTGGTGGGTGTGGAAATCGGGCGGGACGGAGAAGTGGACCACGTCGCTGCGCACAGGGCGCTCGCGCGCGGCGCCCCGCCGGATCGTTACCGCCAGTTGACCCCCAGGGTAGTCCCCTGCAACGTGCCCAGACGAGATGTGAAAGCGCATGGCGCGGCCCTTGCGACGATACAGCCTGGCCGGGCAACACCCACTGCCCGCACCAACAGGGGTGCGTATGTGGATACAGCCGTTAGCGCGACCTGCCCCGCGCGATCACTGGCCAGGTCTCCACGACCTCGTCGTTGCGCACGAGGTAGAGCTCGTCGGCAAGGTTCACCGATGGGCAGACATGGTTGGGGATGACCTGCACTTTTTCACCGACCTGGAAGCCGGGGGTATCGGCCGGCAACCGCACCCAGCCGTGTTCCTCGCTCAACCCAATGATCTGCGCCTCCGGGTACTCCACGATATAGCCGTGGCCTGGCCGGCCGATGGCGGGATCAGCCGC
>QEUZ01000076.1 GCA_003577355.1 Chloroflexota bacterium
GGGACGACCCGCCCGCGCAGGCCACCCGAGGCCGACATGCACATGCCAACCATGTTGGCATCGGCGGCGATGCGCGCGAAATGGCCGATTGCCCCCAGGTGGCGGCTGTTGCGCAGTGAGACGACCCCCATGCCGACGTTGGCGGCTTTCGCCATCGCCAGCTCCATCGCCCGCCGCCCGTGGACGATCCCCAGGCCACGGTCGCCATCCAGCGTGGCCGTGCCGTGCCGCTCGCGCACCATCGTCAGCGTTGGGCGTGGGTTGATGGCGCCATCCCGGTAGCCGGCAACGTAGGTGCGCAGCATGTTCGAGACGCCGTGCGTCTCCACACCGCGCAGGTCGGCTGTCACCAGCACGTCGGTCGCCTCGGCGGCCTCATCCGGCGGCACGCCCATCGCCTCGAAGATCGCCGCCACCGTCGCGCGAAGGTCATCATGCTGGACGCGTACTTCGTCTTCAGGCCGGACCCGGAACCGTTCAAGCATGGAACCTCCCTATCCCAACGTGAGCAGTTCGTGTCGCGGTTGCGCGGGTCAGCAATGCGGCTTTCCCACCGGCACGCTCCTCAAAGCTGATAGCTGACAGCTGATAGCCGCTCGCTACCTCCGCAAGCGCGCCAACCCAAGCTCGTCGGTCGTCGTGTCGAACCAGGCGATGACTTCGGGGTGGAGCGGGATACCGCGTTCGGTGCGTTCTTCTTCCGCTTCGTACTCCGGCAGGCCGGGGTAGATGACCCGCTGCTCTCCGGGGGCGGGCGGGGTGTCGAGCATCGTCTGGAGCAGGTCATCCATATTGCGCTTGAAGACATCCAGGTCGCAGAAAGCCTCGATATCCCAGGCGGCGAAGAAATGCTTGTAGCCGGTCGTCTTATCCACGACCAGGGCCGGCGCGCCACTGAGGATGGCGCTGAGGATCTCGACCATGAGTGCGAGACCATAGCCCTTGTGGGAGCCCTGCTCGCGGTTGCCGCCCAGCGGCAGCTGGCGCAGGTCCAGCCCGTAGCCAGCCGGGGCCGGTGTGGGGTGCATCAGTGGGGTGCCGTCCTCCGCGGCCACCCAGCCGGGGGCCATTTCCGCGCCCAGCCGCCGGGCAAGCATGATCTTGTTGCCGGCCACCGCCGAGGTCGCGGCGTCGAAGAGGAAGACCGGCAGCGAGCCGGTTGGCGCGGCGATCGAGATCGGGTTGGTGCCGAGGCGGGTAATCGCGCCGAAGGTCGGCACGACCGTGTTGCCGGCGGCCGAGAGGCACATGCCGACCATGTCGTGCTCGGTGGCGATGCGCGCGAAGTGGCCGACCGCCCCCAGGTGGCGGCTGTTGTTCAGCGTCACCGCACCGACCCCCACGTTGCGGGCCTTCTCAATCGCCAGCTCCATCGCGCGCCGCCCGTGGACGATCCCCAGGCCCCGGTCGCCATCCAGGGTGGCCGTGCCGGGGCGCTCGCGCAGCACCGTCAACTGTGGGCGCGGGTTCATCGTGCCGTCGCGGTAGCTGCTCACATAAAAGCGCAGCATATTCGAGACGCCGTGCGATTCCACACCGCGCAGGTCGGCCATGACCAGCACGTCGGCCGCTTCAGCCGCTTCATCCGGCGGCACACCCATCGCAGTGAAAATGCTGGTTGTCGTTTCGTGCAGGTCCTCGGCCAGGACGCGCACTTCGTCCTCCGGGCGGACATGGAACCGTTCGAGCATGCGAATCTCCCCGCGTTTCGCCATCGGTGATCGTCGGGCGGGATTGTCGCACGCTGCAGGCAATGCGGGGAGGCGTCGACAGGCTCGCAAACGAGCAGGTTGACCGGGTTGTGTCCTCACCCCCGGTGGAGCCTTGTGGGGGTGTGAGGCTGTTTGCACGGCGCCCCGGTGCAACCGCCGCGACAGGCATGCCGCCTCTCGCGGGTTGAGTGCCGGGGCCAGCATTCCCCCGGCCAAACCCACTGTCCCAAAAGCCACCAGCCCTGGAGGGGCGTTTTGCGGCCGCCCACCGCCCGGTGACTTCCGGCTGCGCCGTTCGGAGACGCAGGCCGTGTGGCGATGCGTCCACGGAAGTGCGCGGGGCCGACACTGGTACACCGGAACGCGTCTCGTTCAGTTGGTGGACACGAGCAGTTGCGTCATACGCAAACGAAGGCAATGTGGCATCGTGGAAGCATTGTCTTCGCCGTTAGGCAGGAGTAGGTTTGAAGAGTCGCAGCTGCATTGCATGGTAGGCGGCGCAGATGTTAGTCAGCACTCACCTGCCCCTTCTTCGGTTCCTCATGTTCAGTTCGGCGATGGTCGTGGCAATAGCGGTTCTGGTCACGCTCATGCGACCCGTTGGCCCCAGCGCTGCGGATGCAGATGAGGGTGGTGCATCGAGCGTGTTAACAGTTCCTCAGGTTGCTCCAGCCACAGCGACCTGGGAATCGTTTGGCCCACCTGGTTCGAGCGTGCCATGGATTGACGACAGCGTCGCCTTTCCGGGCCGGACGCTGCAATACAGTGCCGTGACCTGGTTCCGGCAACCTGGGGTTGATGATCCGGCCCACGGAGAGCCGGTGTATGCTGAGGTATGGGTGGAGTTTGATGCGCAGGGGCAGGTGGTGCGCAGCCATGTGCTGATCACCCTGGCCGACGGTACGTTCATCCAGGAATCCACTCGCGCTGGATACGAGGGCACGATCGTCTTTCCTGCAACCGATTCTGCGACGACAGAGGCGGGGCGGTATTGCGTTCGCGAAATGACCTTCCCAGACCTGGAGAAGCCGTCCTCCGTCCTCCCGCCGTTCCTTGTGGCGCCGGATGCGTTGGCCGCGCTTGGGTTTGCTCAGGTCGCAGCCGAACCCGGCGCCTTTCCAGCTACCTCGCCACCACCCGGACTAGAGCCGCTCGCCGTGCTCACGAACGATATCGCGATGGTTACCTGGGAGCGCCGCATAACGCAGGGTAGCGAGGAAACGATCTATCGCTTCACGACCGATCCGGACATGCGCGTGTTGCGCGACGATGTCGTTACGATTGATGTATCAACGGGCGAGATTATTCGAGAGCGCCACATGGTGGAGGGTCCGGTCAACGTCTACCTGCCGGAGGCTGTTCCAGCAGCGGTGTTCGCGGTTCAGACTGAAGCAGAGGTGGTGTGCGGTGGCTAACCCCATCATCCACTGCAGCCACCCCCGCAGTGCGTGCTAACAGCGGGTTGGCATCCGAACCCCGGAGACGCTCGCGCTGCTCCCGGTCGAACCCGCCGAAGGTCTCAACACATCCGCGCCACTCTGCACAAGGTAAGCCTTGCGGGGAGGTGGTCCGTCCGACGCGGGTGTTCGCTGTCTCAAAGCTGAACGAGGACGCACAACGTCAGGCGCGGGCGCCCCCATCGCCTCGCGGGAGAGGGGGGTTGGGGGGTGCGGCCACTCCCCGTGCATCCACGGCAACTACCCCGGAAGTGCGCACCAGCAGTGGGTTGACGTCCAGTTCCAGCAGGCGCTCGCGTTGTTCCCAGATGAGCCAGCTGACGCGGCTGATCGTGTCGGCGACGGCGGCGCTGTCGAGGGCTGGGCGGCCGCGCAGACCGGTCAGCAGGGGGTAGCTGCGCAGGCGTTGCAGGAGTACGCTGGCGGCCTGGGGGCCGAGTGGCGCGCGGGCCAGTTGGACATCGGCCAGCAGTTCCACCAGCACCCCACCGGCCCCGACCAGCACCACCGGGCCGAACTGCGGGTCCACCCGCCCGCCGATGATCAGCTCCAGGTCGCCGGTTTCCATGCGTTGCACGAGGACCTGTTCCACCGTCGTGCCGGGGCGGTAGGCGGCGACGTTGGTTGCGATCTGCGCCCAACCGGCGCGCACAGCAGCGGCATCGGCCAGGCCCAGCAGCACCGCACCGGCGTCGCTCTTGTGGACCAGGTTCGGTGTGGCCAGCTTCAGCACCACCGGGTAGCCGAACTGTTCGGCGGCGGCGACGGCCGCTTCCGGTGTTGCCGCGAGGTGGCCGGGGTTCACCGGCACGCCGTAGGCGGCCAGCAAGGCTTTCGTCTCCGCTTCGGCTAGTGGGCCGGTTGGTGCGGCGGCCAGTAATGCGGCGGCCTGTGCGCTGTCGATGCCGGTGGGGCGTGGTTCAGCAGGGGCCGGGCCACGCTCGCGCCAGCGCGACCAGTCGGACCAGGCGCGCAGGGCGCGCACGCAGTCGTCCAGCCGGTCGGCGAAGGGCGCGTTGCGTTCCAGCAGTCGCGCGCGTCCCCCATCGGCCACGCTGCCGGGCCACATGAAGAACAGGAACGGCTTGCCGCTGCGGGCGGCGGCGTCCGCCAGGTCGGCGGTC
Source organism: Chloroflexota bacterium (assembly GCA_003577355.1). GTDB lineage: Bacteria > Chloroflexota > Chloroflexia > Thermomicrobiales > CFX8 > CFX8. The sequence continues at coordinate 4,294 of QEUZ01000076.1, forward strand.
GTTTGTGGGATGGCCGGGGCGGTGCTCATGGCGCAGAGCAGCAGGTCGACCTGCGGGTCGGCGGCAATGGCGTCGAGGGTGGCGGCGGCGATGCTGACCGCCTCCCCCTCGCGCCGCCCGCCGAGGTCGACCGGGTTACTGGCCTGGCCCGGCATGTAGAGCGGGTCCAGCGCGGCGGCCGTCTGCGGCGCGAACTGCGCCAGCGGGATGCCGGCGTCGCTGAGCCGGTCGGCGGCGATCGCCCCACCCCCGCCGGAGGTCGTGATGATCGCCACCCGGTGGATCGACTGGCAGTCGAAGCGCGCCATCGCCCCGGCCGCCAGCACCATCGCGTCCGGGTCGTCCAGCAGCACGATGCCGCTGTCGCGTGCGACCGCCTCCAGCACGGCGTAGCTGCCGGCCAGGCTGGCGGTGTGCGAGTGGGCCGCGCGTTCTCCGGCGGCGGTACGCCCGGCTTTCACCATCAGCCAGGGCTTGCCGGCCGCCTGGGCCGCCTCGGCCAACGCCACGATGCGCTCCGGCCGGGCAAACCCTTCGACATAGCTGCAGATCACCCGCGTCGCCGGGTCGGCGATCAGGTATTCGACGATATCCCCCGCCTCCAGGTCGGCCTGGTTGCCGACTGAGACGCAATGCGAGAAGGCCAACCCCAGGTCGTTGGCGCGGTCGAAGATCGTCGCCATCAGCGCGCCGCTCTGGCTGGTCAGCCCGATGCTGCCGGCGCGCAGCTGGTCGATATCCAACGCCGGCGAGGTGGTCAGCACCACCCCGTTGGCTGGCGAGAATAGCCCCAGGCAGTTCGGCCCGAGCAGGCGCATGCCAGCGGCGCTGGCGATTGCGACAAGTTCCCGCTCATCGCGCGCGCCCTGCTCGCCGGTTTCGGCGAACTGCGAGGTGATGATGATCGCCGCGCGCACCCCGGCCTGCGCACACTCGAGGATCGCGTCGCGCAGGAAACGGCGGGGGATCGCCAGCAGCGCGACATCCGGCGCGTTGCCGATGGCGCTGATGCTGGGGTAGGCCGGCAGGCCGAACAGCTCGGCGCGGTTGGGGTTGACCGGGTAGACCTGCCCGCGGAAGCCATGCCGCAGCAACAGGTGCAGCGCCCGCCCGCCGAACTTGCCGAGGTCTTCCGAGGCCCCGACGATAGCGACCGAACCGGGGTTGAGCAGCAGGCCAACGACTGGATCCGCAGCGTGCATCGCCATCACCGTCCCTTGTAGCGCGGTGGGCGCTTCTCGCGGAAGGCGGCGCGCCCCTCCTCGATATCCTCGCTGCTCTGGACCACCCCCAGGTCGCGCAGCGCCAGCGCCATGCGCTCCGAAGGCCCCTTCGGCAGCACGTCGTTGTTGACGAAGCGCTTGAGGGTACGCAGCACCAGCGGCGCGTACTCCGCCATCTCGGCGGCCCAGGCCAGGGCGGTTTCCACCTGCGCGCCGTCCGGCACGACGGCGTTGACGAAGCCCACCTCGTAGGCCCGCGCGGCGGTCATTGGCCGGGCCATCAGCATCATTTCCATCGCGACCTTGTGGGGGATGCGCCCAGCCAGCCCGGCGATCATCCCGCCGGTGAAGCCCATGCGCGCTTCCGGGTAGGAGAAGCGGGTGCCTTGCGCCGCGATGCACAGGTCGCACAGTTGCACCAGCACCACCGCGCCACCGATGCAGTGCCCGTTGGTGGCGGCAATCACCGGCTTCTCCACCGGCGCACCGATACCCGGCATCGCCCGCCAGAGCTCCGGCAGGTCGTTGATGTCGGCCCCGGCAGAGAAGGCGCGCTCCCCAGCGCCGGTCAGCACCGCCACCCGTTCCTCGCTCGCCTCGAAGCGCTGCCAGGCCGCCTGTAGATCCAGCGCCACCTGCTTGTTGATCGCGTTGAGCTTCTCCGGCCGCTGGATCGTGATCAGCGCCACCGCCCCATGCACCTCGTACCCGACGACATCGCTGTGTGCCATGCTGTTCCCTCCCTTGTGTGTGGGGCAGTGAATGCGAATGGTGACGTGGCGTCAAGGGTGACCGTGGCCAACGCGAGCGCGGTCAGCCAGGATGAAGCCTATCGCGACAGAATAGGAGTAGCCACGGCCCTTGGAATGCCGCGGTTTCTGCTGTGTATGGCCGGTTGTCCGTTGACATTGGCACAGCATGTGCTCTACACCCAGTGGAACGCCTGCGCCAGGCCACAGCCGTGGAGTCCCTGGCGACGGGCTTCGAGAGGGAAGGGGGATGGCGTGCGCATTCTCGTCACCGGCGCGGGCGGCTTCGTTGGTCTCCACATCGTCAGCGAGCTTGCTGCAGCTGGGCATACCGTGCTGGGGCTCTCCCGCGCGCTACCAGCGCCTGAGACGCGCACAGCGCTGGGCGAACATGTGACGTTCCACATCGGGGACGTGCGGGACCACCTCGCCATCGAGGAGCTTGTCGTGGCATGGCAGCCAACGCAGATCATCCACGCGGCGGCGATCACACCGTCAGCGGAGGATGAGGATACTCGCCCGCGCGAGATCGTTGAGACGAACGACTTGAGCACGCTGACGCTGCTGACGGCGGCGGTGCGCGCCGGAGTCGAGCGCGTGCTCTTCCTCTCATCCGCTGCAGTCTATGCGGAGACAGCCGGCGATTCGCGGCTTTCCGAGAACGCGCCGGTCCGCCGGCACGGCGGCTTGTATGCGCTGACGAAGCTGGCGAGCGAGGGGTACTGCCGCTGGGCGGCTGGCCGCTACGGCCTCGACGCACGCTGCGTGCGGATTGGCCCGGTCTATGGCTTTTACGAACGACCGACCGCTTCTCGACAGGCGATGTCGCACGTCTATCGCGCTGTGCACCTCGCCCTGCGTGGCGAGACGCTGCGCTGCAACAACCCTGCCGCTGTCTACGACTGGGTCTCCGGCGAAGACGTGGGGCAGGCGCTGCTGCAACTGCTGACTGCGCCGGACCTGACCCGCGACACCTACAACCTGGCTGGGGAGGCAACCACGATGGAACGTATGGTGCGCGCGGTCACGGCCGCTATCCCTGGCTCCAGGGTGGTGTGGGGCAGCGCCGAGGACGCGAACCTGCCGGTTCCTGCGCGAAACCCACGCGGCCCGTTGGACGCCTCGGCGCTTGAACGAGACACCGGCTATCGGCCCCGGCGGACGATCGAATCCGGCATTCGCGCATATGTCGCTGCGCTCACGTCCGCTGGAGCGACGACTAGCGGACATGCGGAGGCGTGAGGCCGGTGACCGCGCGGCTGGCCCAGGCCCGCTGCGGGTGGGTAACCCTCGGACGACGGCAGCGTCGGTCGGCGATTGCCCGTGCCGGTGGGCGGCGGGCGACGCCATCCATCCACAGGCCAGGACATTCCAGAAGCCGCGCTGACCTGCGTGACCGTGCCGCGACACAGCAGGCGACCGCAGAGGACCCGCCACAGCCGAACAACCCGGTGGCACGCTCATGCTCCCAATCTGGCCACAGAAGTTGCACCACTCCACATCCCCCTCTCCCGTGGCGACGGGAGAGGGGGCCAGGGGGGTGAGGGCCACCTCCCGCGTACGTTCGCGGCCACACGCCGAGGATCGGAGGCATCGTGGTACGCAGCATGACAGGTGACCTGGCACATTGACCGTGGCTGTGGCGGCAACGCGCGGTACGGCGCATGGCTCTGGCAGAGCCGCGGCGGCGCGGACATGCCGAGGGTGCTACGCTGCTGGTGCATGGCGTATCTGCTAAGGACAGGAGGGGATGGCGATGACACCCGATGCGTATGTATCTACCCGCAAGGTCGGTGCGGCTGAGGTGACCCTGCTGCTGGAGGGCTACGGCCCCTATCCGGTCGACTTGAACGTACCGGAGGAGGTGTGGCGGCCGGAAGTGCCGGAGGCGGACGCGGCCGGGAACGTCGTGATCGCCACCGGCGGCGCGTACATCCGCCTCGGTGGGGCGTCGATCGTGGTCGACCCTGGGTTGGATGATCCCGATAGCCCGGCGGCGCCAGTTGTTGAAACGGTCTTTCAGGGGTGGACATTTACCCCTGGCATGCAGGCCGGTTTGGAGCAGATTGGAGTGCAGCCGGAGGCGGTTGACTATGTGCTGATTACCCATGCCCACTTCGACCACTGCCTGGGACTGACGACGCTGCGAGGTGGCGCGGAAGCCCCGCGCTTTCCCAATGCGCGCTACCTGCTGGATGCAGCCGACTGGGCGATGCACTTCGGGCCGGACGACACCCCGCACCCGCTACCGCCCAGCCCCTTCGTGGCGGTGAACGACGACATGCGCCGGCGTTTGCTGCACATCCGCAAAGCTGGCCTGCTGGACCTGGTCACTGGGGATGTTGCAGTCGTGCCGGGGCTGGAGTTCATCCCGGCGCCCGGCGAGTCCCCCGGCCATCGGGCTGTGCGCCTGGAATCGGACGGCGCCGTTTTCTGGCACCTGGGGGACATTGCCCACTACGCGGTCGAGTTCAGCCATCTCGACTGGCTAGCACCCCGCCGGCGCGACCCCGTCGCGATGGAAGCCACCCGCCGGGCCATTTTCCCTCGCCTCGTTGCTGAAGATGCTCTCGTCGCCTGGTCGCACGCCCCCTTCCCCAGCTGGGGCCACGTCGTCGCTGACGGAGAAGGGTATCGGTGGGTCGGGGGTAGGTAACAGGCAACAGGTGACAGGTGACAGGGGACAGGGGACAGCGGTTGGGAGGCGGTGAAGACGCCAGATGCGCTGACCTGTGGTACGGGACTACCCGTTCCCCAAACCAATCCCCTGTTGCCTGTTGCCTGTCACCTGTCAACTACAGGAGGAAACATGCTCTTCAACCCGCGTGAGATCGACCCGCAGTTGGCCTACAAGCTGCTGGCCAGCGTGGTCGTGCCCCGGCCGATCGGCTGGGCGTCGACCGTGGATGCCCAGGGCCATGCCAACCTCGCGCCGTTCAGCTTCTTCATGATGATCACCTCCTCGCCGCCGCACATTGCCATTTCCGTCGGTGCGCGTGATGGCGAGGAGAAGGACACGTTGCGGAACATCCGCGCCACCGGGGAGTTCGTGATCAACACCGTCAGTGCGGCGCTCGGCCCGGCGATGGCGGTGAGCGCTGCCGAGTGGCCGCCGGAGGTGGACGAGTTCGCGGCTGCTGGGCTGGAGACTGCTCCCAGCGCTGTCGTGCGTCCGCCACGGGTGGCGGCCGCGCCGGCCAACCTGGAGTGTGTCGCGCGGCAGATCATGCCGGTCGGTGGGCCGCCCTATGGCGCGCACCTGGTGATCGCTGAGGTGGTGCGCATCCACCTGCGCGACGACCTGTTGCTGGAGAACAACCGGGTCGACCTGCGGCGGCTGGATGCGCTGGGCCGGCTCACCGGCGACTGGTACTGTTCGACCGAGATCCAGTACGAGCTGCACCGCCCGCCGGTGGGCCAGTGAATACGCCGACGCCCCCTGGCCGGGTGGGCGAGGGGGCGTCGTGCCGCAAGAATGAGGAAGAGAGGAGAAGTTAGCTAGTCGTGGCGACTTGGGCCGGCTGTTCGGCGGTCACTGGCTGCGCCCCATCGGCCGGAGTCTCGCTGGACGCCGTGACATCGATCGCCTTGTCGGTGGCGGTGCTACCGGCGCGCACCGGGATCGAGCGCGGGCGGGCGGCATCGGCCTTCGGCAGGGTGACGGTCAGGATACCGTCGCGGAAATCGGCGGTAGCCTGATCGGCCTTGACATGCGTCGGCAGGGTGATGGTGCGCTCGAAGCGACCGTAGCGGCGCTCCCGTACCAACCACTTCTCACCGCTGCGCTCGCCCTCATCGCGTACTTCGGCGCTGATCCTCAGGCTATCGCCCAGAACAGAGATATCGACATCTTCCGGGCGGGCTCCCGGCAGGACCGTCTCGACAACGTAGGCATTGTCGTTCTCACGCAGGTCGAGCGGCATGCCAACTGTCGTGACGCCGCCAGCGCGTGGCCGCACGAACGACTCTTCCAACAGGCTGTTCATTGCTTCTCGCAGGGAAACGATGTCGCGCCAGGGATCCCAACGCTGAATGCTCATGGTTTGTACTCCTTCGTACATACCCTCTGCGGTTGCCGGTCCGAGACCTTCGGCGTGGGGCGGATGCCGGTCCAACCGCGACCCTCCAACTTAGCACTCTCATCACCCGAGTGCTAATTCAGCATACACCTTGAGTCGCTACGTGTCAATATTCCGGCCGGTAGAATCAACAGCATGCGCCGAGTCATTGCCTACATCATGCTGCCACACACACCGGCGATTGTCGCGGTCGTCGGCGCGACAGCGCTGTTCGGCCTGCTCGCCACTGCAGGTGCACCACCACCCGGTCGCTTCGCCTTGCTCCTGCTGGCCATGCTCGGCGGCCAGGTCGCTATCGGTGCGTTGAACGAATGGTACGACCGCGCTGCCGACGCCATCTCGCAACCAGAGAAGCCGATCCCCAGTGGCCTCGTTACGCCGGGGGGCGCACTCATCATGCTGGCTGGAGGACTGCTGCTGATGTTGCTGGCCGGGGCGCCGCTGGGGGTGGCCTCGTTCGGCGTGTTGTTGCTTGGGACCGGCAGTGGCCTGCTCTACAACCTGTGGCTCAAGCGCACGCCGTTCTCCTGGTTGCCCTATCTGGTGGCGCTGCCGCTGGTCCCGACCTGGGCCTGGCTGACGCTGGATAGATTCGAACCACGTCTGCTGTTGCTGTATCCCCTCGGCGGGTTGCTTGTGGTGGCGGTGCACCTGGCGCAGACCCTGCCGGATATCGCCGGGGACCGCGCACGCGGGGAGCGTGGTCTGGCGGCCACACTCGGCCGCGAGCGCGCGCTGCGCCTGCTCTGGCTGGCTGGTGGCGCATCGGTCGCGGTCGTCGCGGCCGGAGCCATGCTCTTTGGCCACCGGCCCGCGCTTGGCCTGCTGGCTGCCGGCCTGGTGATGCTGCTGCTGCTGGCCGCCGCCCTCGCCCACCGCCGCGCCCCGCAGCGCATCGAACCGCGCCTGTTCGAGCTGCTTGCCGTCTGCGCCGTGCTGCTCGGCGCAGGCTGGGTTGCCGCGGTGATGTGAACGCGCAGGCTAGAGGTCGCTGGGCGTGATCTACGGCTCGGTTGCGCTCGTCGGCTGTGTCGTCGCCTGCTCAGCGGCCGACACGCTGACAATGTCGTCCGGCGGCAGGACGAGCGTTCCGGCGGCAGCCTGCCGGCGCAGCAGGCTCAGTGCGCCGTCAACCCCCGCCGTGCTGGCCAGGCGGGCCAGGTTCTCGGCCGAGAACGGTGCGTGCAGGAAGTGCAGCAAGCCGTTGACGCCTTGCTGCCGCACCAGTGTATCGACGATGCGGTAGCCCTCGTGGTGGTCGTTGAAGATGCGGAACGTGGGCCGGCCGGGCGGCAGTGCATAGCCCAATGCGTCTAGCGCGTACCGTTCGACCCACTGGGCGACGCCTTCGCGCAGGAGCCTGCCGTCGAGCGGGACCTGGCTGGGGTCGCAGTGGGTTGGTTCCATGTGCGGCTGGCCATCGTCCGCCAGGCGGAACTGCCAGTCGTGGGTGTAGAGGTGCGCGAGTGTTGCGACCAGGTCTTCCTCAAGCGCCGGCCGCACGACGACATCGCGCCACGGGTCGTTCTGCAGGTACAGCCCGGCCAGGTCGTGTTGCGCCAATTCATCGTGGTCCATGAAGCGCGCCGGTGGTGGGATGTAATCATCTGGCGGCGCCCCGAGCAATGGATAGAGCGCCTCGTGCAGCACGCGGTCGCGGAGCTGGGCCAATAGCGGCTCGCTGCTCAGTGGCGTGTAACGCGTGGGGCCGAGGCCAGCTGGCGCTGGTGTGCTGAGCGCAGCGCCCAGGAACTGGAGGGTGGCCTGCTTGGCGAGCAAGGCGCGGCAATCGGCTGCCCAGTGCGCGACAGAGCAGGACGGGTTGCCCAGGCAGGCGGCGCAGCCCTCGCGGCACGGGCAGGCCAGTAACACCTGCTGGGCTGCGGTGAGCATATCTTCGATGCTGTTGCTCAGCAGAGCGCCGAGTCCCAGCCCTCCGTCGACGCCATCGGTCAGCAGGATGGCCGGAACCTGCTGCTCGTCAACGCGCAGCGCTGGCAATTCCAAGACGTGTCGTTCCCCCTCCAGAATGCCGCTGGGGACGACCGCGCGCAGCACCTGCTCCAGCGCATGCTGCAGGGTGTGTGCGATGCCGGCTGCCTGGTCCGGGTCTGCACCCACCAGCGCCACCAGGCAACCATCGCTGGTGTACTGCGCCATCCGTGGCGGCTCCATGTTGGTGACGAACCCTGGGCGACCTGCTCGCGTGGCGCGGATACCGGCCAGCGTTTGCTGGATTGCCGCGTTCAGGCGGTAGACGTCGATCCGCCGTTCGGCCCCGAAACGCCGTACGAGCCGCGCCCCCTCCGGCATTGCGGGGGCAGCGGCGCCCTCCGAGGGCGCTGCACCGGCGAAGGTGACGGTGTACAAGGGGGTGATCTGCGGAGCGCCAGCCGGGTCGGCGACTACGGCGTGCGCCTGCCGGCCATCCCCGCCCTGTAGCACCAGCGGCTGCGGGCCTGGCACGACGACCCGCCCCTCAATCAACGTCAGGGCCGCCCGCGCGGCATCGACGTAACCGAGCGGCGTTCCGGCTGGGCCAACGATCGGCGTGAGGTCGTCGAACCCAAGGGTGTCCAGCCGGCAGCGCTGGTAGAGCACGTCGGCCTGG
>QEUZ01000077.1 GCA_003577355.1 Chloroflexota bacterium
AGTGAGTGGATGTCCGGCGAACGTGTCGATGTCGTGCGCGCCGATAGGCACGCGGTAGGCGAGTGAACACGCGTTCGCGAGATCGACAATCGGGTTGATGCGTGGCAGCGAGTCGCCTCGTGCCACGCGTTTGATCATTGCTTCGACGGACGGCGGGAACTTGCTTGCCGACCAACCGGCAGCGCTGAAGGCGGATCGCCACTCGGCGATTTCTGGGAACGTTTTGGGGTCCCTTCCCGCGAACTCGGCTGCGACCTGAGCTTCTGCGCGTGCAAAAAGGGATTCGATCGGAGGCTGGCAGACAGAATTATTGAGCCCAAACGCGGCGACACAGGCAACGACGTAGTTCGGGCGGAGCGCGAAGACCTCCGGATCAACGCGAAACAGAACTCGCGGGCTGCTCATGCCGTTCCGGGTGTTGCGGAAGCAGGCGTGTTGACCGATGACAGCACCGAGTACAGCAATGACTGTAAGTGTGGCTTCGGCAATGCGCCAACCGCGCCGTCAATCGGCTTACCCTTGTGGAACACGAGTAACGTCGGGATCGACTGGATCCTGAACTGCGCTGCCAGCATCTGTTGCTCGTCAACATTGACCTTGACGAACTTCACCAGCCCGGCGTACTCGCGCGCCAACTCCTCGAAGACCGGCGCCATTTGCTTGCATGGCCCACACCAGGATGCCCAAAAGTCGACGACGACCGGAAGCTCAGCTTCCAAGACCTCCTTGGTGAACGTGGCTTCAGTGACCTCGATGACGTGTTCTTTGCGCATGGCTTCCTCTTCGCGTCGCGCGGCTTCTGCCAGAGCGGCTCGCGCTTCCACTGCCTCCTCGGCGCTTATCTCACCAAGCACCTGTTTCCGAAGTACTTCGAACGCCGCTGGATCACGCTCATACCGGATCGCGTAACCGTCACAAAAGTTGGTGCACGGGCCGCTGCAGTCGTTGCAGAGGGATGAGTCGATGACGACATCCCCCGTCGACGTCAGGGAGAATGCGGAATGCGGGCACACTTTTGCGGCGAAGCACAGTTCCCAGTTGCGATTACACGTGGCGGGGTCGACCACTGCCGGCATGCTCAGTCTCCCACGAGTTCTACGAAACGTCCGACACACCGATACTGCGTGCCGACATTGTAACTACCGGCACTCAGGAAGCGTATATCTCACCGAGGCAGCAGAGGTCGCCGCGCTCGCCTTCGACAAGACGCTCGTACAGGTTCAACATGGCAGGGGCGATCGCCTGCCAGGAAAATCGGATGGCTGTTTGGCGTGCGCCAACTTGCATCGATGCACGCAGCCCGGGGTTGTCGATTATCCTGCGTAAGCCATCGGCGAGCGCCTTCGGGTCCGATGGGTGTACGAGCAAACCGCTCACCTCATCGTCCACGGTGAATTTGAGGCCACCAGCCCTTGATGCGACGACAGGCAGACCACATGCCATAGCCTCGACCGCCACAAGCCCAAACGACTCGTAGCGTGAGGGGACGGCTCCTACTGTGGCGGCTGCGTAATAGTCAGGTAACAGCTCTTGCGGTGCGGAACCGCGAAATAACACATTGTCGCGAATGCCGAGCTCCTCGGCCCGTGTGACAACGGGTTGCAGATCGTCGCCGAACCCGTTGCCATTGTCCGCCAGTGAACCACCAACGAAGACGAGCAGCGGAGATTCTTCTGGAGCGTAGGTGCGCACAAGCGCAGCGAACGCATCGAGGAGGGTGTCGATCCCCTTGACCGCGTCGATTCTGCCAACGAACAGCACGAGTGGACGCTCGGGTAACCCAAGCTTGCGCCGGGCAACGTGGGCATCCCGAGGGGTGAACAGGTCCAGGTCGATCCCAGGGGGTATCGTACAGATGTTCGCGTTGTTGCCACCCAGGCGCCAAACCAGTTCGGCACGTTCGTCTGGATTCGGCGCAATGACCGTATCGACAATATCGACGAGGCGCCGTTCAACCTGCAGACGCATCACCGACTCTGGCCGGGATGAACCCGCGACTGCATTCTTGAGGTGAGCGAGTGTGTGAAACGTATGTACAACCGGCACGTTCCAGTACCGGCGGAGCAGATGCGCTGCCCAACCCGAGAGCCAGTAGTGGCTGTGGATAATGTCATACCGCACGCCGTCGCGAAGGGAGAAGAGCGCAACTTCGCTCGAGAACTCGGGCAAGTAGCAAAAGATGTCGTCTTTGAAGACCTCTGCCGGCGGACCTGCGTCGATTGTGACAACGCGTGCGCGCGGTGAAATGTGTTGTATCTCAGGGGTTACCGGGTCGGAGCGCCGCGTGAAGATATCAACGTCGACTCCGATCGCGTCGAACTGCCTGGCGAGTTCTCGAACATGCACATTCAGCCCGCCGGCGTCCCTGGAACCGAGCGTTGCCACTGGCGACGTGTGGACAGTCAGCATCGCTATGCGTTCGACACGCTGGCTCGCGACGCGCGGGCGGAGGCGCTCGGCGACCACGACACTCATGCCTTCGCGCCCCCCAATGGCTTGCGCAGACCAGCGTGACTAGCCGCGTTCCCAGCCGAACTCCAGGAGAAAATGAAAAAACGGGACGCCAAGATCCGGCGACCCGCTTGCGGTGCTCGATATGCTCTGCTCGGGTCGAGCCGGTCGGCGGAGCTCGCGAACCCCTGGATCCAGGTGCGGAACCAGGTCGGGAGTTGACGCACAATGTGCGCCGATGCTGACATCACACTGGAGCGCTCGAGTTTGTCGGTTGTCTGTACCAGCGCTGACATTTCTCAACACCACGTCATAGGCGCCAAAGCTGCGCGTTCTAGAACGCGCTTCAACCACAACCACCGTGGGCTGAGATTATTCCCAGCAACTGCATGCATTAGGCGAGTTCGGGAACGATAAGCCCGTAGCCGCTGTCGCGGCGACGGTACAACACGCTGAGTTGCCCAACCTCGGCATTGTAAAAAACGAAGAAGTCGTGGCCCAACAGGTCGATTTGCTCGATCGCTTCAGCGACATCCATCGGTTGAACCTTGAATCGCTTGGTGCGCAACAGGTCGAGCGCCCGGTCGTCGCCGTCTGTATCTGGAAGCTGCTCAACAGATGTATCCGCGGCGAGGACGCCGAGTCCGACGGCATCGCGCCGGTTGCGCTTGATGCGGCGTTCGTGAAAGCGCCGAATTTGGCGGTTCATCTTGTCGATGACGATGTCGATCGCCGCGCGCAGGTCAGTGCCGCGCTCTTCCGCGCGCAAGATCGAGCGTTTGGTTGCGATGGTGAACTGGACGGTGTACCGCTGTCCGTCACGGTGCGACGGGTCCTCCCGCACTTCGAACTTCGCCTCGGTGATGCGTTCGTTGACCCGATCAACCTTGCCTGCGTGCGACTCTATGTACTCGCGCAGCTCATCGGACAACTTGTGGTTGTGCGATTTGATCAACAGATCCACAGCGGTTCCTTCACCCATGACGCCGGCGTTTCCGGCAGCGACGTTGGAGACTACGGCGCCCGCGGAGGGAGTCGAACCCCCGACACAGGGCTTAGGACGCCCCTGCTCTATCCTCTGAGCTACGCGGGCCGATGCCTCAGCAACGCAATGATTCTAGCCGATTGCCAATTGGATCTGCATCAGAAGGGCTGTTCGCCTGCTTGTGGCGCACCGACCACTGCGGTCAGCGTGGCGCACCGCGCCGCAGGGTGCTACAATCGAGCGCCGTTGCGGGGAGTAGCGCAGCCCGGTTAGCGCGCCGCGTTCGGGACGCGGAGGTCGGAGGTTCAAATCCTCTCTCCCCGACCATGCACATGACGGAGCTGGGGAGCGGCTTGCCGCTCCTTTCGTGTTTTCGGGGTGCGGTTCTGTGATGGATGCTGCGCAAACAGAGGCGCTACGGCGCCTACCAGCAGTTCAAGCAGTAGTGTTGGCCCCGGCGGTCGCCGCACTCGAGGCGCAGCACGAGGTCGTGGTGCGCTGTGCCCGCCAGGCGATCGACGAAGCACGCCAACGAATCCTCCGGGGTGATCTGAACGCGGGTGATACGGTGGTTGCAGCAACTGTCTCGCTCCTTGCCGAGCTGCTGCACGACCCGTATCCGCCCGTGATCAATGGGACTGGTGTCGTCGTCCAGACGAATCTCGGTCGCGCGCCTGTATCGACGCACGCGGCGAGGGCGATGGCCGCCGCTGCGTCGGGCTACATGGGGCTTGAAACGGTCCTTGCGTCGGGCGAGCGCGGGGGCCGTGGTTCGGTTATCACTGCGCTGCTTCGCGTGTTGACCGGAGCCGAGCAGTCACTGGTTGTCAACAACAACGCGTCTGCGGTCTTCCTGGCACTCAGGGCGCTCTGCGGTGGTCGCGAGGTGCTGGTCTCCCGTGGCGAAGCAGTCGAAATTGGCGGTGGCTTTCGTATCCCGGATGTGCTCCGCCAAAGTGGTGCGGTGCTGGTGGAGGTGGGCACGACCAACCGGACGTACGCGCACGACTACGTCGCAGCAATCAATGAGCGGACGGCGGCCATTTTACGAGTGCATGCCAGTAACTTTGCGATCACGGGTTTCACCGCGCGCCCAGAACTGCGCGAGCTAGCCGAAGTCGCGCACGCGCACGACCTGCTCCTGTTAGAGGATGTCGGAAGTGGGTGCCTGCTCGCGACCGAGCGCTTCGGCCTGGAGCATGAGCCGACGCTTGCTGAAAGCATTGCTGCTGGGGCGGACCTGGTATGCGCTTCCGGGGACAAGCTCCTGGGAGGCCCACAGGCAGGGATCGCCATCGGCCGGACGAAGGTCATCGAAACGATGCGCCGACATCCGCTGGCGCGCGCATTACGGGCGGACAAGACCTGTCTCGCTGGACTGGCCGCAACGTTGCAACATTACGCACGCGGGGACGCCGAAGAGAGCGTGCCAGTTTGGTGGATGCTGAGCCGAACCGCGGCTTGGCTCGAGCAACGCGTCGCTACCTGGTTGGCGCACCTCGATGATGGGCGATTTTCGTCCGTCGCTACCCAATCGGTCGTTGGGGGCGGTTCGTTGCCTGGGAAGACGCTTCCATCGTACGCACTGTCCATCGTCGATCCGCAGAGGAACGCAGATGTGGTCGCCAGAGTGCTGCGGTCGCAGCGGCCAATTGTCTTTCCTCGCGTAGAGGATCAGCGTGTGCTCATCGACGCGCGCACGGTGCTTCCCGAACAGGATGACGAACTCCTCGTGGCGTTGAAATCCCTCTGAGGCGCTGGAGCTAGCCAGCTTCGCTGCGGGTATCCCGGAAGTACGGACTCTCACGAGGATCAAAACGCGACTTAGCTTTGGCGAGGTCTGTCATACGCTGAAGATTGAGCAAGAGCTGCTCGGTGTCGTTGGAAGCACGTGCCGCCTGAATGTCGGCTTGCACCTGCCGCACGCGAAATTCGTGGCGCGCACGTGCCAGGCGTTGGATCGCTTCGATCATTTCGTTGTTCGCCGCGCCTGGGGTCTGTGAGGGTCGGTCTGCAAGATCGTCCTCCAGGCTACGGCGGTACTCTTGTAGCTCGGCCGGCAAGGAATCAGGAAACGCTGTTTCGCGGAATGTGTCGGCGCTGAGGGCCTCAAGGATCAACTGGTTGCGGACATCGAGGAGATCGTGTGGGTCGATGCGATCCAAGTTCGCCCGCGCGACGAGGGGGTAGCGCAAGGCCAATGCGAAGACGTAGCGCTCTGGATCGCGCGCACTTGGTCGCTCGTCGGGCTGAAGCGGCATTGTGCGAGTTGGAGTCGATTTCGCTGGGACGACTGACCCTCGGAGGAGCGCGGCGTGAACGTCGGTGTCCTTATAGCCAAGGAGGCGCGCGGTCAAGCCCAGGTACGTCGCTAGCACCGCAGCATCTTGGATCTCACGCAGTACCGGAACTGCAATGTCCTGCAGCGCCCTTGCACGTGCCTGTGGAGTGGGGGCGACATCAGAGAGCATGTTCGTCAGATAGTACTCGACGAGGGGCGTCGCTACTTCAAGTGCGTGCTCCCACTCGTGCGGGTTGTGCCGGATGAGGTCGTCCGGATCTTTCCCGTGGGGGATTTGGACGATGCGGATTTCGGCGCCGAGCGTGCGCTCGAAGCGCACGACACCTCGCGCAACGACTGCCGGACGCTCCTCGTCGCCGAAACCCTCGCGCAAGGCGTCGATGCCGCGCAACGCTGCTAGCTGGCCAGCAGCATCAGCATCCAGTGCAAGATAGACGCGGTCGACATAGCGCCGGATGCCGCTCACCTGGTTGGCAGTAACGGCGGTCCCCATGGTTGCCACGACGTTGGTGTACCCAAACTGGTGTGCGGCGATCGCGTCCATGTAGCCCTCGACAATGATCAGGGTGCGCTGCTTGCGAATCTCGTCGTACGCCTTGTCGAGTGCGTAGAGCAACGAGCGCTTGTCAAAGATCGGAGTTTCAGCTGTATTGAGGTACTTCGGTTTCTCGTCACCCAATGCGCGCGCGCCAAAGCCGAGCGTCCGGCCCTCTCGATCGCGAATCGGGAATGTTACCCGATTGCGAAAGCGGTCCCATGAGCGGCCATCGTCGCGGGTTGTGAGCAGCCCTGCCTGCACGAGCTCGTCAACTCCCACCTCGCGTGCGGCGAAATGGCGTTTGAGCGCATCAAAGGAGTCGGGGGCGAACCCCAGCCCAAAACGCTCTGCGGTCTTGCGGTCGACGCCGCGCTGCTCGAGGAGCGCGCGGGCCGGCGCACCTGCATCGGTGTTCCATAACGCGTTGCTGAAGAACGCCGCTGCTCGCTCGTTGAGCTCGACAAGGCGTTCGCGAACCTTGTCGCGCTCTGGGTCCTTGCGTTCAACACGCGCTTCCAGCTCGACCCCGGCCCGGTCAGCGAGTAGGCGCAACGCATCCGGAAAGTCGAGATTGTCCATTGCCATGACGAACGAAAAGGCGTCACCGCTCTTCCCGCAACCGAAGCAGTGGAAGTGTTGCGATTCTGGGTAAACGACGAACGATGGGGTCTTCTCGTTGTGGAATGGGCAGAGTCCCTTGAGGCTCCTGCCTGCTTGTCGAAGTTTCACACGTTGACCGATGAGCTCGACGATATCGGTGCGTTCGCGGATCAGATCAACTTGGGTGCTCGCCATCGTCTAAAGCTCCTCACCGGGCACGCGAAAGAGGTGTGCGAACGTCGCCAATGCGTACCGGTCGTTCATTCCACTGATGATGTCGGCGACGTGCCGTTCTGTGGGTTCTCCACTGAGTGAGGGGACATCACCCGGCAGTTCATCGGGATGTTCCACATATCGCTCGAACAATTGTTCAACAACCGCTTCTGCGTGTCGCGTCGATGGAAGCGCGTTGATTGGAGCGTAGACACGCTCAAACAAGAAGTCGCGCAGCAGGTTTGCTGCAAACAAGACATCCGGGCTGAGCGATAACGCGACTCCAGGTTCGACTGCTGAAGCCACGATAGAGCGATTGTGTTCGACGACGTCGCGCACGAGCGTATCGATGCGCTGACTGTGTGAACGACCGAGGATATCAAGCGCGGTCTTGGGCAGCTCCGACTCTACCAGCATTCCACCTCGCAATGCATCGTCAAGGTCGTGGTTGATGTAGGCAATGCTGTCCGACAACTTCACGACCTGACCCTCAAGGGTTGCCGGTAAGCCGGTGATCGTCCCTGTAATGGATTTCTCCGGTTTGGAGTGATGCAGTATCCCATCGAGGGTGGCGGAGGTCAGGTTTAGCCCGCCACCGCCGCGCTCCAGCACAGTGACGACTCGCAGGCTCTGTTCGTTGTGCCGAAACCCGGGGTACTTGCGCGCGAGAGCCCGTTCACCTGCGTGCCCAAACGGCGTGTGGCCGAGATCGTGGCCTAACCCAATCGCTTCGGCCAGATCTTCGTTGAGATCCAGTGCCCGCGCGATCGTGCGTGCAATTTGGGTGACCTCAAGCGTGTGGGTGAGTCGCGTGCGCATGTGGTCGCCGGACGGGGAGAGGAACACTTGCGTCTTGTACTTGAGGCGTCGGAACGCCTTGGAATGCAAGATTCGATCGCGGTCGCGCTGGAACTCGGTGCGCAGGTCACTCGGTGGCTCAGGCCGAGCCCGTGTCGCATGGCTCGACAATGCAGCCGCAGGAGACAGCCACGCCGTTTCGCGTGCTTCCAAGCGCTCTCGGGTCGTTACCACAGCAGATGCCTCTCGCGCCGAGTTCACGCGAGTTAGTGTACGTTCGCTATGTCCGTTCGTCTAGAGTGCAACTACCGATCGCGGTCCATCTCACCGAGTGCTGCGTGGGCAGCTGCGAGTCGCGCTAACGGTACCCGATAGGGCGAACACGAGACATAATCCAGCCCGGAGCGATGACAGAACGCGACACTCTCAGGGTCGCCGCCGTGCTCCCCACAAATGCCGAGCTTGATATCCGGGCGAACAGCACGACCACGCTCTGCTGCGATACGGATCAGCTCCCCGACGCCGTCCTGGTCGAGGGTGACAAACGGGTCGCGAGGAAGGATGCCCGATTCAACATAATATGGGAGGAACCGGCCGGCGTCATCGCGGCTCAGGCCGTAGGTTGTCTGTGTCAGGTCGTTGGTGCCGAACGAAAAGAACTCTGCCTCGGCTGCGATGGCCCCGGCGGTAAGCGCGGCCCGGGGGAGTTCGATCATCGTCCCGACAGAGTAGGTCACTGTCGTACCAGACTCAGAGAAGACCTCCTGAGCAACGGAATCGACGATGGCCCGCTGAAGCTCTAGCTCCTTATGGTCAGCGACGAGCGGGATCATGATCTCGGGATGGACGGTGATACCCCGTTGGGCGCACTCCACTGCGGCGCTCAGAATCGCGCGCGCTTGCATTTCGGTGATCTCGGGATAGGAGATACCCAGGCGGCAACCACGGTGGCCGAGCATCGGGTTGGCCTCGCGCAGCGCTGCAACTTTTAAGCGCACTTGGGCCACCGAGATCTTGAGGTGGTCGGCGAGCTGCTCGATCTCGTGGTCGGTGTGCGGCAGGAACTCGTGCAGTGGCGGATCGAGGGTGCGGATTGTGACGGGGAACCCGTCCATCTCCGTGAAAATACCAACGAAATCGGAGCGTTGCATTGGCAGAAGCTTGTCGAGGGCTGCCCGTCGTTCAACAGCCGATGATGCGAGGATCATTTCGCGCATC
This sequence comes from Chloroflexota bacterium, assembly GCA_003577355.1. Classification (GTDB taxonomy): domain Bacteria; phylum Chloroflexota; class Chloroflexia; order Thermomicrobiales; family CFX8; genus CFX8. The sequence continues at coordinate 9,106 of QEUZ01000077.1, forward strand.
GCTTGAATGCGGTCGCCTTCGAAGAACATATGCTCGGTGCGGCACAGGCCAATGCCAGCGGCTCCGAACGACCTGGCGACGTTCGCATCGTGGGGCGTATCCGCATTCGCTCGAACCCCGAGTTGGCGAAATTCGTCGGCCCACCCTAACAAGGTTTCCAAGATGCCCCCGGCTTGCGGGTTGATCGTGGGTACTTCACCAAGCATCACTCGGCCAGTTGCACCGTCGATGGTGATGTAGTCCTGTTTGGTGATCGTGCGACCTGCAACGTTGATCGTTTCTGCTTGGTAGTCGATGTCCAGCGCACCACAACCGGCAACGCACGGTTTGCCCATGCCGCGCGCGACGACGGCTGCATGCGAGGTCATCCCGCCGCGCGCGGTGAGGACTGCCTGTGCGGCCACCATGCCGTGGAAGTCTTCAGGTGACGTTTCGATGCGGACCAAAATGATGCGTTCGCCAGCATCGCCACGGTGCTTGGCTTCGTCAGCGTCAAACACGACCATGCCCGTTGCTGCACCAGGGCTGGCTGGCAGGCCAACCGCGAGGACCTCTGGCGTGTACTCCGGGTCAATCATCGGGTGCAGCAGTTGGTCGACCTGGGACGGTTCGACACGCTGCACTGCCTCTTTGCGAGAGACCGTGCCCTCCGCAACCATGTCAACGGCAATGCGGACTGCGGCCTGGCCTGTACGCTTGCCGCTTCGCGTTTGCAGCATGTATAAGCGCCGGCTTTGGACGGTGAACTCTAGGTCCTGCATGTCACGGTAATGACTCTCGAGCAGCTTGGCGATGCGTTCAAGCTCGAAGTACGCATCACGGAACGTCGGGTCGTCGCGCATCTCGGCAAGCGGACGTGGCGTGCGAACACCGGCGACGACGTCCTCACCCTGCGCATTTACGAGAAACTCCCCAAAGATCCCTGGTTCACCGGTTGAGGGGTTGCGCGTAAATGCAACACCGGTCGCGCTGTCGGGTCCCAGGTTACCGAACACCATCGACTGGACGTTCACCGCAGTACCTAGGTCGTGCGGGATATTGTTCTTGATGCGGTAGTTCACTGCCCTGCGGTTGTTCCAGGACAGGAACACTGCTTCGATTGCCATGCGAAGCTGCTGATACGGATCCTGTGGGAAGTCCTGCCCAGCGTGCGCGCGCACAATGTTCTTGAAATCGGTTACCAGAAGACGCAGCGCATCAACCGGTATCTCGTAGTCGAGGATGATCCCGCGCTTACGTTTGATGTCGTCGATCGCGCTCTCAAAGTGCTCGCTTTCGACGTTGAGCACGACCTTCGCAAACATCTGGATCAGTCGACGGTAGCAGTCCCATGCGAAGCGCGGGTCGGCGCGCGAAGCGAGTCCTTCGACAGTGACATCGTTGAGACCGAGGTTGAGAATGGTGTCCATCATGCCCGGCATTGAGAACTTCGCGCCAGACCGCACCGAAACGAGTAAGGGGTTCTGGCCGTCACCGAAGGTCGCGCCAATACGCCGTTCAATTTCGCCCATCGCCGTGTGTACTTGGTCGAGCAGCCCTTCTGGGAGATCGCCAGATCCTGCGAGGAATGCGCGGCAGGCTTCGGTCGTCACGGTGAAGCCCGGTGGAACCGGCAGCCCAATGCCGGTCATCTCAGCCAGGTTTGCCCCCTTGCCACCGAGCAACTCGCGATCGGCAGCACTTCCGGCGTCAAAGCTCACGACCCACTGATGCATTCAGGTATCCCTTCGGCTCAGGAGATGACGGTCAGGTTCGCCAAGCTGGCGACAAGTCGCTTCGTGCCGTGGCGGGAGAATGCTACCGTCAGTTCTTGATCGTCTGCCTGGTCACGCACTTCCACTATTGTGCCTTCACCAAACCGTGTATGGAACACTGACTGCCCCGAGAGAAACCGCACCACAGGCGGAGCGATCGGCATGGCTGTGGGCGCAGTTGGTCGCGTTTCCCACAGACGCTCTCGGCGCATGTTTTGACGACCCGGCAATGGTTCAAGCACGTCGTGCGGGATAGCGTTGAGAAACGAGGAGGGAAGGGCGGGCGCCGCACTGCCAAAACGTGAGCGCGTCGCGGTATAGGTGAGATACAGCCGGTGCATGGCGCGAGTGATGCCGACATAGAACAACCGTCGTTCTTCTTCGATCATCTCTGGCTGCTCGGAAATGGAGCGTTGGTGCGGGATCAACCCTTCCTCAACGCCCGTGATGAAGACAATCGGAAACTCGAGTCCTTTGACCGCGTGCAAGGTGATGAGCGTGACGCGGTCCCGGTCATCCTCGATCGTGTCAGCATCGCTGACGAGCGCGACTTCCTCCAGAAACGTCGTGAGGCGCTCTTCGGCCGGCAGGGCGTCGTAGGCTTCCATGTGTCCACGCAGCTGCAACACGTTTTCCCAGCGGTCGGCGAGGGTTGGGTCCCCGGTGGAAAATGTCGCGCGGAACCCGGTCCGTTCCACGGTAAGGTCAAACAGTTCGGGCAACGTCAATTCATCGCTTTGTTCACGAAGAAACGTTAGGGTTTCGGACACACCCTTGAGCAGCTTGGCGGCCCGTGCCGCGATTGGTGGCCCACCTTCCATGCCGACGTTGGCCAGGGCGACGCTCAACGGCTGTTGGTGGGTCTCCATCCACAGGTCAATGTCGCGCACGGTCTTGGCGCCGATCCCGTCACCGAGTGGCGTTTCCGCAATTGCCCGGCCGAACGCGCTTGCATCATCGGGATTGGCAACGAGGCGTAGAAGTGCGAGTGCGTCTTTGATCTCCTTACGCTCGTAAAAGCGCGTACCTCCGATGAGCTGGTAGGGAATCCCAGCGCGGATAAACATCTCTTCGAGTGGCCGGCTCTGCGCGTTCGTGCGATAGAGCACGGCGAAATCTGCACCGCGCGCGAATCCCTCGGACTGTAGCCGGCTGATTTCTTCAACAACGACACGCGCCTCGTGTCCCTCGTCGAAGCACTCGCGCAGCGAGATCAGTGGTCCAGAGGTGTTGCTGGTTCGGAGCGAGCGGTCGATGCGTTGCAGGTTGGCGCGAATGACTGCGTCGGCTGCTGCCAGGATCTGTGGGGTGGAGCGATAGTTCTCTTCCAAGTGGATCTCGGCTGCATCGGGGTAGTCTTCGCGAAAGGTCAAGATGTTCCGAATATCGGCAGCACGCCAACCGTAGATGGATTGATCCGGGTCACCGACGACGCAGACGTTGCGGTGTTCCCGGCCAAGTTCCCGAACCAAGGTATATTGGACGCGGTTGGTGTCCTGATACTCATCAACCAGGATGTAGCGGTGCCGGTTGCGAAGGGCATGCGCTGCTTGCGGCGCCTCGCGGAGTAAGTGAACGGTCCGATCGAGAAGATCGTCGAAATCCAGCGCCTTGCGCAGCGCCAATGCAGCCTGGTAGTTCGGGTAGACGCGCGCGACAATTTCCTCCCAATAGGATTCGACAGATTCACGATATGCCTCTGGGTCAATGCCGCTGCTTTTCGCTTTCGATATTTGGGACAACACCGCGCGAGGCGAGAACTGCTTTACATTGATGTTCAGCGATTCAAGGGCTTGCTTGACGACCGCAAGCTGATCGGCATCGTCGTAAATGACGAAGCGCGGGTCGATGCCGATCTCTGCGCCATATTGGCGGAGTGTGCGAGCGCAGAACGCGTGGAACGTACCGATTGTGATCCAGCGGGCACGCTCGCCGACGAGGCGCTCGATGCGCTCGCGCATTTCACGGGCCGCCTTGTTCGT
>QEUZ01000078.1 GCA_003577355.1 Chloroflexota bacterium
CGATGTCGGCGATGGTGTAGGTGCGGGTCGTTGCCATGGGGTTGCTCCGTTTCGCTGGTGGTGTGTACGGCAAGTATGGCAGAGCAGCGTGCATGCTAGCGCGCTGCTATCATCCGGCGCGACACGCGGTGGGACAGGGTGGATGAGCATGCACGAACCGCGCGATGTTGCACTGGGCATGGCTGCGCAGGATGCCGACCGGGCACTCGTCGCGCGGCTGCAGAGGGGCGACGAAGCGGCCTTCCGTGAGGTTGTCGCGCGCTACCACATGGCGCTGCTGCGCATGGCGCGTATGTATGTCGCTACCCAGCAGGCGGCGGAAGATGTTGTCGGGGAAACCTGGCTGGGGGTCGTGCAGGGCATCGAGCGCTTCGAAGGGCGCTCGTCGCTCAAGACGTGGCTGTTCCGTATCCTGATGAACCGTGCCCGCACCCGCGCAGTGCGCGAGGGGCGCAACATCCCGTTCTCCGCGCTGGCCAGCAACGACGACGACGATGAGCCGTCGGTCGCTGCCGAGCGCTTCATTGCCAGCGGGCCGGATGCTGGGCACTGGTCGAGCCTGCCGCGCGCCTGGGACGACATCCCTGAAGAGCGCCTGCTGGCGTTGGAAACCCGCGCGCGCATCCAGGAGGCGCTCGACGCGTTGCCGGTGAACCAGCGCAGTGTGTTGACGCTACGCGACATCGAAGGCTTCAGCAGCGCCGAAGTCTGTAACATGCTGGACATTTCTGAGACGAATCAACGGGTCCTGCTGCACCGCGCTCGCGCGCGTGTGCGCCAGGCGCTGGAAGCGTGGCTGAACGAGCGCGAGGATGCATGAGCGGCGCGGAACTCACCTGCCAGGAGCTGGTGGAGCTGGTCACGGCCTATCTGGAGGGGGCGCTGGCCCCAAGCGAACGCCTACGCTTCGAGCACCACCTCGCCGGCTGCGCTGGTTGCACCGCGTACCTGGCCCAGATGCGCCAGACCATCGCGCTTCTCGGGACACTCAGCGCGCACGACATCGACCCAGAGGCCGAGCAGGCACTGCTCGTGCACTTCCGCAACTGGAACAGGCAATAACCTGCCGCGTCACATCCCGTAGGCTGCCACGTTCTATGCGTCATCGAACTGGGAGACGCAGACGACGGAGCGGGTAATGGCGACGCGCGCGGCGACACGGTCGGGACTCGGCGAGTGGGCTTTTCGTGGCGTGCAGGTGCTGCGGGCGGTTGGGTTGGCCGGGCTAGCCGGGTTCGTGGCTGGGCTCGTGGCAGGGGGCATTGGCTCGCGCGTTGCCATGCGCGTCGTCTCGCTCACTGCAGGGCACGAACGCTACGGCGAGATGACGGATGCAGAGGCGGTCGTTGGGCAGATCACCGCTGGAGGCACGGCATTCCTGGCGCTCTTCAGCGCCTTCATCGGGATGGCCATTGGGCTGGTCTACCTGTTCAACAACCATTGGTTACCGCAGGCTGGAGCGCGCCGGGGGCTGTTGTTCGGTGGCCTGCTCCTGGTGACATACGGCACGCTCGTGATCGAGGGCGATAATTTCGATTTCGCTGAGTTTGGCTCGCCGGCGCTGAACCTGCTGATGTTCGTGGCGCTCTTCCCGCTGTACGGGCTTGTCGTCGTACCAGCCTTCGCGTGGCTTGACCGGCATGTGGCAGTTGTACCGCCGCGTGGGCTGCGGGTGATGGGTTGGGTCGTGCTGGCGCTGTTCGGGTTGCTGACGCTGTGCTTGGGTCTCTTCCTGCTGGTTGCCTTTGCGCTCGGTGAGGTTGGGCCGGCTTCGCTGATGTCACTCTATCTCGTCGTCGTGGCTCCCCTGCTGGCGCTGTGGCTGGCACAACGCATGCCGGAGAAACGTGCCTGGCTGTTGCTCGCGTTTCCGCTGACGTTTGGCAGCCTGTTCCTCCTGCGTGAGGTCTACGCGATCTACGCCGCCTAGCCCGCGCCACCCGCGCCGGGGTACCACCAGACTCCGATGGCGTTGCCATCCGGGTCGAAGAACTGGAACAGCCGCAAGTCACCCGGTTCACCGAGCAGTGGCGAGACCTGCAACTTCTGGGCGCGGCAGTAGGCGTGGGCCGCCTCGATATCCGGCGCCAGCAGGAAGGGACGGGCAAACGCCGCCTGCGGCCCACGAAAGCGCTCCGGCGGAAGCTGCTCCAGCCAGAGCGGCAGGAACGTACCCAGCTCCAGCAACGCCCGCCGGAAGGGCGCCTGCACGTAGAGCACAGTCATGCCGAGCGTGCCGCTATACCAGGCGAGTGCAGCCTCCAGGTCGCGCACGCCGATGCGTGGCGGTGCATAGCCGCTAACGCGCGTAGTTCCCGCTCCTGCCATTTCGTTCGGCGCCGAAACCAGCGTGAGGCGCGTGCCTTCGAGGTCCCAGAGGTCGAACGTCTCCAGCCCGCCCGGCCCTTTGCGCAGGCGGTCGACCCGTATCCCTTCCGCCGCAAGGGCGGCGCGGGTGCCCGGGGCATCGGGGGTGGCGAGGGTCAGGCGCATGTGCGGCTCGCGGGTGGGCATGCCGCCCGCTGAGGGCCAGATGCAACGCCGCGTGCCGCCGGAGACCGACACGAGCGGGATGGCGTTGCCGCCGGAGAACCGCAGCAAGGTCTGCCCCTCGGCTGGGCTGTCGAACACGACAGCAAGCCCCAGATGGCGGCAATACCACTCCACTGCAACAGCGCGGTCGCCGGTGACGCCGATCTGACCACCCTCAAAGCGCTGGAAATAGGTCATCGTTCCCCGTCTTCACGCGTGGCGTTCAGCTGAACACCGCCTCGTAGCGCATGCCCCCGTCGCTCGGCCCCAGCGGGACAATGAAGATGCTGAACGGCTCCAGTGCGGGATGGGAAAAGGGGTAGGTGCGCTGCGGCAGCACCGGCGCGAGCGGGCCGAGGAACAGCAGGCGAAACGGCGCCCGCCCACCTGCCGGTGAGCCTTGCGCACGGGACACCTGCACCAGCCGCAGCGGTACCCCTAGGCCGGCCCCCGCAGCGACAGTGAACAGGTCATCCAGCAACGGCTGAAATGTCTCGGCAGTACACGTTTCCAGCACCTTGTCTCCGCTCTCGCTCAGCGCCATCCTACACTCCGGCGGGTTCCGCCATGCGGGCGCTGCGTTCCTCACGTCGCACAACCAGTTGCAGCGCGAGCGCCGCCCCAATGATGATCGCGCCACCGACAGCCTGGAGCGGAGTCAGCCGCTCGCCTAGCAGCAACGCCGCCAGGACGACGCTGATGATCGGCTCGAACGTGCTGAGGATAGCCGCCCGGAACAGGTCGATGCGGGCGATCCCCGCCAGGAAGGCCGTCATGGCAATGAAGGTGGAGAAGAAGGCCAGCGCCAGCAGGGCTAACCAGCCCTCGCTGTTGATAGCGGTGGTGAGCGGCGCATTGAGGATGCCGGTGAGCGCGGCGACCAGCATCAGCAGCGCGGCCGAGATCATCACCCACGAGGCCGACGTCAGCGCTGGGATGCCAGCTGCCACCCGGCTGCCGAGCAGGACATAGCTGGAGTAGAGGGCGACAGTCAGCAGGGCCAACAGGACACCGGCCAGGTTGACATCGCCCGATTCCAGGTTCACCGTGAGTGCACAACCAACGAGGGATGCGATCAGCACGCCCAGCCGTGCCCGGCTGAAATGCAGGCGAAAGAGCAGCGTCGAGGCTGCCGTCACAACGACCGGGTAGAGGTAGAAGATCAGCGCCGCCATCGAGGCGGAAATGCGTTCCACCGACATGAACGAGGCAACCGACCCGGTGCTGAACAGCAGGCCCATCGCCAGCAACCGCGCGATGGTGTGGGCGGGCAGGCGCACGACCTGCCGGCGGGCGAGCAGGATGCCCCAGATCAGCAGGCCGGCCATCGTGAAGCGCACAAAGAGCGACGTCGGCGCGTTGGAGCCTTCGTCGTAGGCGATGCGCGCCAGCACCACGACCGCGCCGTAGCCGAAGCCGGAGAGCAGGATGAAGCCGGTGCCGGCCAACGCGCGCCGGTTAGGGGCATCCGCAGGGGGCGGTGTCGCCGCGTTGGCGTCGTTCACCCGCGCCGGCCCGCTTCACGCCGGGCAAGTGCCTGCAACGCCAGCGCGGCGCCGACGATCGTCATGCCGCCCAGGGTCTGGCGCAGCGTCAGCTGTTCCCCCAGCACCAGCACGGCAAGGCTCACCCCGACGACCGGCTCTAGCGTGCTGAGCACCGCAGCCGGGAACATGCCGATACGCTGCATCCCGGCCAGAAAGGTCGCAACCGTCATCACGGTCGAAACCAGCGCCAGCACCAGCAGGGCGCTCAACCCGCCGATCGAGATGTCGGTGGTGAAGCGCACGCCGAGCAGGCCGGATGCGCCGATCGGCGCCATCAGGATACAGGCGGCGCTGAGGATCCAGGCCGTTGCCAGCAACGGCGGCACGCCGAGCATGGCGCGGCTCCCGGCCAGCAAGTAGCCGGCATAGAACACTGCCGACGCGCCAGCGAACACAAAGCCCCAGCGGTTGAGCTCGCCGCCGCGCACGTCCACGGTCAGCGCCACGCCGGCCAGCGCCGCCAGCAGCACCAGCACCCGCGCGCCACTCAGGCGCGTGCCGAACAGCAACGCGCCACCCAACGCGGCAATGCCTGGGTAGGCGTAGTAGACCAGCGTGCTGAGGGAGGCGGGTATGCGTTCGATCGCCATGAATGCCGTTGCCGCCGAGGCGGTGAAGAAGCAGCCCATCAGCAGGAAGCGCCAGAGCACCCGTGCCGGTAGCAGGCGGGCTTGCCCGCGCAGCGCCAGCCAGAGCCAGAGCAACCCGCTCGCCAGGGAAAAGCGCACCAGCAGCGAAGTCGGGGCATTCGAGCCGCCTTCATAGGCCAGGCGCGCCAACACCACGACCATGCCGCCCCCGATGCACGAGAGCAGCACCAACCCAACCCCCAGCGCCGCCTCACGCGCTGGCTCGCGTTCTGCCCGCTCCTGTGCGAGCGACGGGGTCTCAGCCATTGGCCCACGTCTTGCGCGCTGTCGACCACCCCCGCGACGACACCATACTGCCGAACCCCTCCACCGGCGTACTCGCCACCGCGACCGGGGATCGTAGCACGCGCGCCGGTACAATCTCCGCATGAGCCGCGCGACACTGCCCACCACTGGCAACGTCAAACCCCTCACGCGCCGTGATTTCTTCAGCGCGGTGAGTGCCGTGGTGCAGGCCAACCTGCCGCCCGACCCACGCACGTTGCAAACGCGCCAGACGATGAACTTGCTGAAACTGCACTACGGCGCGAACTACCGGGTGCATTACGAAGCGTGGATCGCCGCCGAACGGGGCCTGCTGGAGCTTGGCCTGCACTTTGAAGATGGCCCGGCCAGCACCGAGCGCCTGCTGGCGTTCTTCGACCGTTACATCCTGGAGATCAAGCATGAGCTGGGGGTCGAGGCGGAGCTGGAACGTTGGACGCAATCCTGGGGGCACTTGCACGAAGTGCGCCCACTGGAGCCGCTGACGCTGGAGTTCGCCGCCAGCGTCGGCATGCGCCTGACGCGCTACATCACGCTGCTGCAACCCCTGCTCGATGAAGCCTACGACACCGGCCTCGTTCCGAAGGACCCGCGCCCCAGCACATTCCACGAACGCTTCCGCAACCGGCGCGGGTAAACGCTGCGCCGCCTGGGCGTGTTACCCTCCCTGTGGGGTGCGTTGGTCCGGGCTGGGGAGTGTCACAGGTGAGCGAAACGCCGCTTGAGGCTGCGCCGGTGCAGCAGGTGCAGCGTTTGCCCAGGTGGGTAAGCGCGCGGATGCCGTTCTACGGCTGGTTCATCGTTGCCGTTGGGGCGATCGTTTCCTTCAGTTCCGGCCCCGGCCAGTCGTTCGGGTTCTCGCCCTTTATCGACGCGATCATCGCCGATACGGGGCTTTCGCGCACCACGATCTCCGCGCTCTACGCCGTCGGCACCACTGTCAGCGCGATGATGGTCTACATCGTCAGCCGTATGGTTGACCGCCACGGGGTCCGCCGGGTCCTGCCGCTCGTCGCGCTGGCGATGGGGTTGGCCTGCATGGGCATGGCCGGCGCAACCGGGTTCATCACCTTCTTCATCGCGTTCGCCGCACTGCGCGCCCTCGGTCAGGGCTCGATGACGATTAACTCGACCCTGATGGTGGCGCAGTGGTTCGTAGCACGGCGGGGCCGGGCCATGGCGATCGTTGGACTGGGCGCCGCGGCATCCAGCGCGATCTTCCCGCCGGTTTCACGGGCGCTGATGAACGAGCTGGGCTGGCGCGGGGCATATGTCGTGCTGGGGGTTGCCGTCTGGGCGCTGGTGATCCCACTGGTGCTGATCGTCGTGCGCGAGCGCCCGGAGGATGTCGGCCTGCACCCCGATGGCGCCGACCACCCACCGAGCGGCGAGCGCGGCAGCGCGCGGGTCGGCGCGCTTGCCCGCCCCGGCAATGTCCTGACCACCTGGCGTTTCTGGCACCTTGCCCTGCCGATGTGCGTGCCGTCGTTCGTCGTCACCGCACTCGTCTTCCACCAGACGTCGATCTTCGCGGAACGCGGGCTCAGCGCGAACCTCGCCGCCGGGGTATTCGTTGCCTATGCCATCGCGTCCGCCGGTTGCAGCCTGTTGGCCGGGTTCCTGATCGACCGCGCCGGTCCACAGCGACTGTTCTTCGGCAACATGCTGCTGCTCAGCGTCGCAACTGCCGGTGCGCTGGCGCTTGTCTCCCCGATGGCGGCCGTGATCTACGCCGCGGTGCTCGGCCTCACCGGCGGCATCCAGTCGGTCATCGGCATGGTGGCCTGGGCGCATTACTATGGCCGGCATGGCCTCGGCCGCGTCCAGGGCGCCGCCTCGATGGTCGGTATCGCGGCCTCGGCTATCGGACCATTGCCCCTCGCTGCCCTGCGCTCCCTTAGCGATGGCTATACTGCCGGCATCATCGCCATGGCTGCCCTGCCCCTGCTCGGCGCGGTCCTCGTCGCCACCTACCGCCCGCCGGAGCGGGCGAGTGGGTAGCCAGTGTCCGGTGAGCATGCCCAGTTTCAGCCGCACCCTTGGGCAGCTCATCGCGTACGATCTGTCGCATTCCACAGGCACGTGTCGCCGCGACCAACGGAAGGTACGCAAACCGTGACTGCCGAGCAACGCTACGCCATCACCTACGACGATGTCCTTGCCGCGGCGCGGACGCTGGTGGGGGTGGTGAACCACACGCCAGTCGCGACAAGCCGGACGTTGGATGCACTGACCGGCCGGCAGGTCTTCCTGAAGTGCGAGAACCAGCAGCGCACCGGCTCGTTCAAGTTTCGCGGGGCGTATACCGCGGTCCACGCGCTTGCCCCAGAGACGCGGGCGCGCGGGGTTGCGACCTTCAGCAGTGGCAACCATGCCCAAGGGTTGGCGCTGGCGGCACGTTTGCATGGCGTGCCGGCGGTCATCGTCATGCCGGACGATGCCCCGACGGTGAAGGCCGAGGCCACGCGGGGCTACGGGGCCGAGATCGTGCCGTTCTCACGCCAGTCGGTCGATGGCGAGACGCTCCAGTACGAGGTTGCCGCAGCGCGTGGCATGACCCTGGTGCACGCCTTCGAGGACCCGCCGATCATGGCTGGGCAGGGTACGGCAACGCTGGAGCTGCTCCAGACCATCCCTGACCTCGATGCGCTCGTCGCGCCGGTCGGCGGCGGTGGGTTGATGGCCGGCGGGGCGGTGGTTGCCAAGACGCTGAACCCGAGCATCCATATCTTTGGCGTGGAAACAGCCGGGGCCGACGACACCAAACGCTCGTTCGATGCCGGCGAGCGGGTGAGTATCCCGCCACCCACCACGATTGCTGACGGCATCCGCCTGCGCACCCCTGGAGAGCGCACCTTCGCGATCATGCAGGCCCACCTGGACGACGTACTGGTCGTCAGCGACGACGATGTGCTGGAAACCCTGCGCTTCCTCATCCAACGGATGAAGCTCGTGGTGGAACCAACCGGCGCGGTGGCCCTGGCGGCAGTGGTGCGCGGACTGCTGCCGGCGCAGTACCGGCGTGTCGGCGTCTTCATCACCGGCGGCAACCTGGACCCGGCGCTGCTCACGCGCTTGTGGCCTGCTGCGCGTTGACAGGCAACAGATGACAGGTAACAGAGGCTTCGCGGTGCTATTCGCTGAAGATGTGCCAGAAAGGCCAGCGTGGGTTGTTGTCCTGCGCGTCTTCTGTGGTCCGATTCCTGTATGCGCCAGGTTCGTGGTGATGTAGATCCTGGTTCCTGGCATGGGAGGGACTGTAGCCGGATCCGCGTGCCGCAAGGTGCACAGGTCAGGCGAGCGTTGTTACTAGATTGACAACTATTGTTGTCAACTGTTAGGATCACAACGTGCAAGATGTGTTGGTGATCGAACAACCGAGTGCAGCGGTCGTGGCGCTGGAGCCGATCCGCAGCCGCTTACTGGCGGAGTTGGCCCAGCCCGCTTCGGCGGCGACATTGGCTGCGCGCCTCGGTATCCCCCGACAGAAGCTGAACTACCACCTGCGTGCGCTGGAGCGGCATGGGCTGGTGCGGGTGGCTGAAACTCGCCGCTGGGGTGGACTCACCGAGCGACTGCTGGTGGCGACCGCTGGTTCATATGTCGTCTCTCCGGCGGCGCTTGGCCCAGTCGCGGCTGATCCGGAGCGTGCTGCCGATCGCCTCTCGGCCGGCTATCTGATCGCGCTGGGCGCGCGCATTGTGCGGGAAGTCAGTGGGTTACTGCGCCGGGCGGAGGCGGCGGATAAGCGGCTGGCAACCCTGGCGATCGATGCGGAGATCCGTTTTCGCTCTCCGGCAGATCGCGCGTCGTTCACCGAAGAGCTGACGGCAACCATTACCCAACTTGTGGCGCGTTACCACGACGCTGCTGCGCCGGGTGGTCGTGCGCATCGCATCGTGCTGGTGGCGCATCCGCTGCCGCAGGTTGACAAGGACAACGTAGGAGAGAAGGACGCGATATGCCAGTAAGGATCGACCCGGACGGTTGGCGCTCGGTGCAAGCCGAGGCTGAGGCGCCTGGCACCCCTGAGCAAGTCTGGGAGGCGATCGCCAGTGGCCCGGGCATTTCGTCCTGGTTCGTGCCGACGGAGCTGGACCAACGAGTTGGTGGCGTCACCACATCCAACTTCGGCCCCGGAATGGAAACGCGCGCAACGATCACCACCTGGGAGCCGCCACACCGGTATATCGCAGAAAGCCACGGCGAACTGGGGCCAGATGGCCCGACCGTTGCCACAGAGTGGGTTGTCGAAGCGCGTGATGATGGCGTTTGCACGGTGCGGGTTGTCCATCGCTGGTTTACCAGCACGGACGACTGGGACGGTCAGTTCGAGGGGCACAGCTATGGCTGGGCTAGCTTCTTCCGCATCCTCGCGCTCTATTTGCGTGAATTCGCCGGGCAAGCCGCAAGCCAGCTGCAAGCGCAGGGCTTCTCGTCTGTACCGCTGGAGGCTGCCTGGGCAACGTTGACCAAACCGCTGGGTCTGGCTGGCAGTCGTGTTGGAACGCGCGTTGCCGCGCAACCCGGCGCCCCGTCGTTTGCCGGGATTGTAGAGTGGGCTGGCCAACCTGCCTGGCCCAACGAGTACCTGGTGCGGCTGGAGCAACCAGCGCCCGGCATCGCTCACCTCTTCCCCATGCCAATGGGCGAGCAGGTGCTGCTGACGACCCGTCTCTACCTCTTCGGTGCAAGCGCACCGGTCATTGCGGCAGCAGCCGAGGCGAGCTGGCATGCCTGGCTGGAAGAACGGCTTCCGTTGCCGGAGCAGGTCACGGCAGAGTAGGCAGCCGCATTACTCGCGAGGCGTGGCCGCTGCCAGCCGCGTGCGCAAGGTGGTGGAGAGGACGTGTTCCAGGCGGTCGGCTTCACGCGCGGCGGCGTTGGGGGCGAAGCCGAGGATAGCGACCAGATATGCGCGGATCAGACTGTGGCGCTGGGCGAGATCCTCAGCGATTGCGCGACCGGAAGTCGTGAGGCGGATCGTGCCGTGGAGCGGGTGTTCGGCATAGCCCCCCGCCGCGAGCCGTCGCACCATGTCGGTCGCCGAGGGAGCGGCCACGCCAAGCCGGGCGGCGATGTCGCAGTTGTGTACTGGCGCCCCGCCTGCGCTCAGTTCGTGGATCACGCGCAGGTAGTCCTCCATAGCTGGGCTGAGGGGCGCGGGCGTCGTCGTGCGGCGCATGCCGGTGGCTCCGAGTGGATCATGCTGCGATGAGCAGCGCGGTGACATACATGATCGCGATGCCAGCAGTCACCCCACCGAACGTGGCCCAGTTGAGCATCGGTTTGCCGGAGCGTTCTGCACCGCGGGCGATGATGCGCCAGACTTCGACAACCACTTGGGCGATCGCTCCGATGCCGATTGCCAGGAAGATCGTCGTCCAAAGCGGGGAGAAGATGAACCCGCCGATCCACACCCCGAGTATGGCCGGGCCACCGGCCAGCAGCGTGAGGCCGGCAAAGTGCTGCAGGGCCGGGCGCTCGCGCACAATTGGCGCGGCGATGCCGATGCCCTCCGTGACGTTATGCAGGGTAAAGCCAACCACCAGGAAGACCCCTAGCGCCACCTCACCCAGGGCGAACGCGGCGCCGATGGCGAGGCCCTCCCCCAGGTTGTGCAGGCCGATGCCCAGCGCGATGCGATAGGCCAGCGGCAGCCCCTCGTGCGAGCCGCGGGAACGGGCAGCAATCGTCATCAGCAGCATGAACGTGAGCAACGCCACAACCGGCACCAGCAGCGGTGCATCGAAGGCGGCCGGCGCTTCCAGGGCGAACTCGCGCGCTTCTTCCCACATATCCACCGCCAGGAACACGAGCAACCCGACCGTGAGCGCCAGGATGAAGCGCAGGCTGCCCTGGCCCAGCCGGCGCATAAACGGGTACCAGAGCAGGCCCAACGCCACCGGGATGACCCCAACATAGGTCCCGATCAGGGCGAAGCGCGCCACGGTGGCCCAGTTCGATTGCGGCGATGCGATTGCGACTGGCACTTCGGCATCGAACACCACGCCGGTAGAGGAAATGATCGCTATCGCGTGGGCTTCCCCTTCGACCCACGGGTAGGGAATCGTGATGGTTGTCGATTCCAGACGGCCGAGGGTGTTGTCGCCGCTCAGGAAAAAGTTCCAATAGGCATCATCGACCAGCACTTGGGCAATCGTGATCGCATCAGGCCCATCGTTCACAACCGAGACCTTGATCTCGTTAGGTTCCGGCAGCATCACCCGCTCGACGTTCAGCACCTCGATCGGCGGGGCCGTGCGTTCGCCCAGGCCGCCGTCGGTAGCGACGATAATGACCAGCACGACCACCAGCAAGAGCAATGGCAGCAGCCCCAGGCCGATCCAGCGCAGGTTGAGCGCGGGCTTGTCCGCCGGTTCGCGGGTGGAGGCGTCTCCAGTCATGGTTGCCTCAGACATCGCTCGTCCCCCTCGCCCCACCACTGTGGCCTATGCGACAACCTCGAATGCGCTCATCCAACCCAGCTCAGGAAACTCGCTCTGATGGGCATGGAACATGTACAACCCCGGCTCGAAACCGGCGAACGAGAACTCGAGGATCCCGCGCTGCGCCTGGCACTGCATGATCGTGTCGACAGTGCGCAGCGTCGGTTCCAGCGTTGTGCCGTGGTCGTAGTAGTCGAAGAAGTTGGCGTGCAGGTGGAAGGAGTTGATCGGGTCGAACTCGGTCAGGTTGCTCAGGTAGACCCGTACCGGTCGCTCGCGCTCGACCCGGATCGGGTGCTTCATGTACTGGAAGGCAATTGAGTTGACGGCGTAGACCTCGTTCTCGCCATCGAAGGTGGTGTCGAAGGCGTTCATCACCATCACGAACTCCTGCCACTCGGCGTGCTCCGGGTAGTCCGGGTGGCGGGAACGGGCGGCCCGGTGGTTGTTGTGCAATCTCGGGTCCGGGTTGATGATGAAGGTGCCGTACAGCCCTTTGTGAATGTGGCGCTTCAGCGGCACGGCGTGACAATGGTAGAGATGCGTCCCGAAAGGGTGGGCATCGAACTCGTAGGTGAAGGTTTGCCCAACTTCGATGCTCCCGCGCCCAATGCCGGCGACGCCATCCATATACGCGGAGTGGATGCCGTGGAAGTGGATCGTGTGCGGGTGCGTCCCAGCGTTGACGAAGTGGATGCGTATGCGGTCCCCCTCGTTGCAGCGGAGGGTCGGGCCGGGCACCTGGCCGTTGTAGGTCCAGGCAGGGAAGAACACCCCCGGAGCGATCTCGATGTCTTTGTCGTAGGCGACGATCTGGTACTCACGCAGGGTGCGGCCATCCGGCAGTTCACTGGGCGTGCCATAGTCGAAGGTCGTCAGGAAGGCCATCGGGTCGATGCCGATGGCATCCGGCCCGACATCGCCAACGGTCATTGATGTCTGGTGCGCGTCGTAATGGTTGTTGGCGTTCGACGTTGGCTGCGCATGCGTGGTATGGCTCGTCGCCGCGCGCCCGCCTTCCGGTAGCAACAACGTCAACGCGCCGCCGGCCGTGGCCAAGGCAGCCCCTGCGCCACCAGCCCGTAACAGGTCACGTCGCGAGAATGTCCAGCGTGGCATTGGAGTGCGTCTCTCCGCTCGGTCCACGTTTCGTGGCACCACATCCTTGATTGAGTGTCATGATCAGAATAAATTAGTCATGCCTAATTTGTCAAGATTGTGGCATGGAGGGGCGCCCCATGGAGATACGAAGAGGTGGCAGGTTACTGTGCCTCGTCGCGATGGAGGCGCACCTGCCAGGCTGACCCTGCTGGCGCGGCCGAACGGGTTGGAGTGGCTTGTACATTGAATAGA
>QEUZ01000519.1 GCA_003577355.1 Chloroflexota bacterium
TGGGGTATCCAAACCGACGATCGTGCAGCCCGTTTCAGATGCCAGGCTATGCAACAGTTCTTCGATGCCCGGCGCCGCTGCGATGATGAACGTACCTGCTGGCAACTGATGCTCCGGTAACGCAGCAGCAGTGCGTGACACTGTCAGCCCTGCCGCCAGCAACCTGTTGACAACAGCATAGGAGCGGTTGAGGCGAGGTGAGATGGCATACCCATGCATGCCGTTGCCTTGCACGCTGCCACGTGGTGGCGCGAGCGGATCGTGTTCCAACGTCGCATCGAATGGTTTGTTGACTTGCACACTCCGCACCCCCATTTGTAAGGGCAGTGTATGCCCGGCGATATCGTATGGCGGGGATGGCGGGCCATCCGGCCAGCGGCGCAAGTCCGGGTAGGTCTGGATCTCCAGCAGCGTCTTTGCGAACGCGCCGGATGGCTGGGCAATCCGCACCACTCGTGTCCCCGCGGGGTAGGACACTCCATCCGCGTTGAAGCTCTCTGTCGCGCGTTCAACTTCCACTGCCCCCAATGCCAGCGTTTCAAGGAGCTCCTGCGCGGTCAACGGGTCGTCCTGCTCCTGGGGAATGATGAACGCGAACGGAGGCCCGGCACGCTCGACGTGCCGGCGGGCAATACCGGCGTAGTTGCGGAGCCACTGGCGGCGGTTGCGAGCGGCATGCTCAAGGAACGCGAGCGCCGCGAGCCGGTCGTATTCGACGATCTCGCGCAATGTCCATTCGCCCCCCTGCCACGGCAGCGGATGGTTCCACGAGCGCACCTTTGGGTCGAAGCCATCGCGCACCTTGAGCGCGTCTTCGTCGACGGTTACGGGCGTGGCGAGCAGGCACGACGCCGCTTCGGAAAGCAGGTCGACGCTGCCGTGGTAGTTGCCGTAGGCCAGTGATGGAGAATAGTTGTCGAAGATGATGTTGGTGGCGACACCGCGTTTGCCTGCGGCGGTGAGCCGCGCAGCGATGGCAGTGCCGAGGTCGGCAAAGCCTTGCTGGATCACCGGGTCCTGGTTCGGGTCGAGGGGGTCGATAAATGGCGGCACCATGAAACGCGCGCCGTCGCGCCCCATCTGGTGCATATCGAAGACGAGCTGTGGGTGCTCACGGTTGAAGAGCGCGACGTAGAGCCGCGTCTCGCGTTGGGTGAGCATGAACCAGTCGCGGTTGTTGTCGTGCCCCACGTAGCGATGGTAGAGCCACGGCATCGGCTGTCCTTCGTAGGCGGTGCCGTGCCATTGGCGGTACCACTCGACGACCATTTGGTGGCCATCGGGGTTATGACTTGGGATGATGACGGTCACAACGTTGTCGAGAACTTCCAGCGTATCGGCATCGTGAGCGGTGGCCAGGTCGGCGGCGAGCTCGAGGGTCATCAGCGCCGCGCCAATCTCGGTGGAGTGCTGTGAGCAGAGCAGGAACGCGGTTGGCCGGCCGAGCTCGATTAGGTCAGCTTCCTCCGCATGGTCCAACCCACGCGGATCGCTCAACCGCGCCAGGATCGAGCGTAGTTCCGAACGGCGCTCCAGGTTCTCTGGCGACGAAATCGTCACGGCGATGTATGGCAACCCGCCGGTCGATTCGCCGAGGCGCTCAACTGTGACACGCTCCGAGACACTGGCCAAGCGCTCGAAGTACGCGACGATCTCGTGCCAATCCGGCAACTTGCCCGTCGCACCCATCGGATAGCCGAACACATCTTCTGGCCGCTGCAGC
>QEUZ01000520.1 GCA_003577355.1 Chloroflexota bacterium
GCGCGTCTTCGAGCAGATCTGCGGCTAGTGGAGTGACGAGTGACGAGTGACGAGTGACCAGTGACCAGTGACCAGTGACCAGTGATGAGCGACCAGTGACGAGTGACGAGTGACCATTGGTATGAATGTCTATGTCGCTAGCGCTCGTTGCTAACGACATCACGCGAATCCCTCAGACATGGGCGCTCACACCACTAGTCACTGGTTACTGGTCACTGGTCACTCCACGAGTCCGCTCCGGGTCCGGCGTCTCGCGCGTTTCAGTGGCTGGGCGCGTGGGACACCGGGGGCGGTGGCTTCGTCGCGAAGACGAAGAAGATCGACCCCAGTCCGGCCAGCAGTGCGAGGATCGTGAAGCCGTAGCGGTAGTCCCCGAAGCGGTCGGCCATGACCCCCGCAACGATCGGGCCGGTGATCATGCCCCACATGATGACCATCGAGGAGTACCCCATGATCGTCGCGAAGTGGCGCCGGCCAAAGTAGTCGGCGCGCATCGCCTGCATCAACGGGCCGCGCATGCCCCAGGCCATGCCGTGGGCCAGCACAAAGAAGATCACCCAGGCCAGCGAGTTGCCCCAGGCCAGCGCCAGCAACCCAACCGAATGCCCGAACATCGCCAGGGCCGCAATCATGCGCTTATCGAAGCGGTCCCCCAGGAACCCACCGGCGAGCTGGCCGATCGCGGTGACCAGCGTCATTGCCGTCACCACCAGCGATGCCCCGGCGAGGGAGAAGTGCATGCCCTCTTCCAGGTGCACGATCAGATGCACCATCACGGCTGACACGACCAGCAGCGCCAGCGCATGGCCCAGGGAGATGAACCAGAACGAGCGCGTATGCAGCGCCTGACGTGGCGTGAAATCGACCCGCGCCTCAACGGAATTCGCGCCAGCTGCTTGGGCTGCCCCAGACTCTGGGCGCACCGTATCCCGCGTGGCGCCATCCGGCAGGAGGCCGTATTCCTCCGGGGTGGAACGGATCAGCTGGGTCAGCGGTAGGCCGACTGCCAGGATGATGAGGCCGGAGGCGACCGCCGTTTCGCGCCAGCCGAAGGTCACCAGCGACCAGGCTACCACCGGCACCAGCGCCCCACCCAGGCTCTGGCCGGTCTGCGAAATGCTCATTGCCGAGGCGCGCCGGCGCTCGAACCACTGCACCAGCGTGCTGGTGATCGTCATGAAGCCGGCCAGGCTCGCCCCCAGCGCCATCATGACGAAGATCACGTAGAACGTCAGCAGCGAGTTGACTTGACTGAATAGAATGAACGAACCGCCGAAGACCACCATGCCGAAGCGCATGACCTTGCGCGGCCCCCAGCGTTCGATCATCCAACCCTGGAGCGGCCCGAGCAGTCCGTTCTGGACCGGCTGCAGGGCGAACCCCAGGCCCAGCGCCGTCGCGCTCCAGCCGAAATCGGCGCGCAGCACCGAGACATACGCGCCATACGACTGGCTCATCAACCCGTTTTGCAGCAGTTGGATACCGAACGCCGCAGCGACGATCCACCAGCCGAAGTACAGGCCACCGGCCCGTTCACGCACCCGCAGCCGTCGCGCGCTTAGTGCCAAGACACCTTGTCCACTCCCCAAGCCTCATTGCCGACGGCATTGTAGCGCGGGGAGCGCCATCATCCCGCGTCCCTTCACCCGAGAGTACGCAGGAGGGAACATGCGCTGTGGCCGCCCCCACGTTGACCTACACCGCCTGCGTCGACCCATCGATGTTCCAACCACCGCCCACTGTCGGGTCAAGGTCGCACGTTGCAGCAGAGAAGCGCGCTGTAGACAAGGACGATCGCACCACTGGTCACTCGTCACCGGTTACTCGTCACTCCACTAGCGGGGCGGCAGCGCTTCCAGTAGCTTCTCGATGTCGTCAACCGTGTTGTAGAAGTACGGCGATACCCGCACCCCACGGCCACGCAATGTGACCGAGACGTTGGCCCGCTCCAGGTCGTCCACCAACTGGGCATCCTGCTCGCGGCTCCCGGCGGTGAAGGCGACGATCTGTGAGCGGTGCTCGGGCGCCCGGCTGGATGCCACGGTGTACCCGAGCGCGTCCAGCCCCTCGATCAGCCGGTCGGTGAGGTGCGCGGTGTGTTGGGCAGTCCACGCCGGCCCAGCCTCGGTGACCAGCGATAGGGACGCGGCCATCGCTGTCAGCCCCAGCGTGTTCAACCCGCCGGTGTGGAAGCGCTCGGCCCCCGGCTTCCACTGCATGCGATAGTTCAGGTCCTCGTAGCCGACATCGACCGAGAGCCGCCCGGCGTAGGTTGGGCGGATGCGCTCCAGCGCGTCCTCGCCCAGCACAACGACCCCAATGCCGAAGCTGCTCATCAGCCACTTGTAGCCGTGGGCGGCGATCCCGGAGACGCCGGACCGCGCCACCTCGACCGGCAGCGCCCCCAGCGATTGCGTCGCATCGACGAAGACTTCGATGCCGCGTGGACGGCAGATATCGGCCAGTTGCTTCAAGTCGTTGCGGTAGCCATCCATGAACTCCACATGCGAGAGCGCGACGGCGCGGGTGCGGTCGTCGATCGCCGCTGCGATGCGGGCCGGGTCGGTGCGGCCGTGCGCATCCTTCTCCACGAAGCGGACGGTCACCCCTTTGTAGCCCAGGTTGAGGAAGGGGTAGACGACCGAAGGGAACTCCTCGACTGGGATCAAGACGTTGTCGCCGTCGCGCCAGTCGATGCCGTTGGCGAACAGGTTCATCCCGTCGGCCAGCGACGGCACGAACGCGACCATCTCCGGCCGCGCGCCGGCCAGCTCTGCCACGTAGTGCGCGGCGGTCTGCGCGGTGTCCTCGCGCTCCGAACGCAGGTAGGCCGGTGTATCGGCGAACAGATCGACGAACTCCTTGAGCGCCCGCACCGTCCGCTGCGGAAATGGCCCGATCGCCGCATGGTTCAAGTACGCCCACTCCTGGGCGACCGGGAACTCCGCGCGAAACGCTTCAGGGGTTGGCGACATGGGACCTCCCTTGCATGCTGGGCGCTGGGTGATGAGTGGTGAGTGGTGAGTG
>QEUZ01000521.1 GCA_003577355.1 Chloroflexota bacterium
GCACTGAAGGCGCACGGCAAGGTGCGACGCGGTTTCCTGGGCATCGGCGCGCAGCCGGTGGAATTGCCGGAGTCGTTGAAGGCAAGTACGGGGTTGACCCAAAAGCGGGGGCTGCTGCTCGTTTCGGTGGAGCCCAACGGCCCCGCCGATGCAGCCGGCCTGACGCTGGGCGACATCCTGGTGTCGGTGAATGGCGAAGCCGTCGAAGGGCTGGAGGGCCTGCGCGGCCATCTGACCAGCGAACATGTCGGCTCCACGGCAACGCTTGGCTTTCTGCGCGGAGGGGTCGCGCACAACGCGGACGCCGTCATTGGAGAGCAGCCATAAGCTGCAAGGTTGTGCCAACGCATGAACCATGCACTAACAGAAGAACGCGAAACGGAATGAGCTATGGTAATCCAGTCGGTCGTCTCAATCGGCGCTGCACTCGCGCAGGAGCTTGAAGCGCTCGCGCACACTGTGCGCAGCAGTGTCGTCCAAGTGGGTAATGGTCGTGGGGGTGGGGCTGGCACCATCTGGAGCCGCGACGGCCTGATCGTGACGAACCATCATGTCGTTCCGGATGGTGCGGCACGGGTCACGCTGGCCGACCGGCGCAGCTTCGATGCGCAACTGGTAGCAGCCCTACCTGAACGCGACCTGGCGTTGTTGAAGATCGACGCGCACGACCTGCCGGCGTTGCGGCCTGCGCTGTCCAGCGTCTTACGCCCGGGCGAGATCGTCATGGCGGTGGGGCACCCACTCGGTGTGCGAGATGCGATATCGCTTGGCGTTTTCAGCGGCATCGGCCCGATTGAGGGCAGTAGCAGGAACCGACACATCGCGGAAGCGGTCTTGGCGAACATCGACTTGCGGCCGGGCAGCTCTGGCGGCCCGTTGGTCAACGTGCGTGGTGAGGTCGTTGGGATCAATGCAATGGTCCTTGGCCGGCGCACTGCTCTCGCCGTGCCGAGTGCTACAGTGCAGCGTCTGGTGAACGGACGGACGCGCCGCACCCTGGGGGTGCAGGTGCAGATGGTCGAGGTTCCATCTGGCCCGGCACAACGCTACAGCCTGAGCCAGCCCAGCGCCCTGCTGGTGGTTGGCGTGAGCGGCGAGACGCCCGCCGCGCGCGCCGAGCTACTGCCGGGCGACATCATCCTGGCGATCGACGGCCAGCCACTCCTGGAGCCGGGCGACTTGGCCTGGGCGCTCACCGGCGACACAGTTGAAGCTACTGCCACCCTCCGGCTGCTCCGTGGTGGTGTGGACCACGAGGTCAGCGTGCACTTTTCGTGGAGTGACCAGTGACGAGTGACCAGTGACCAGTGGTTCGGTCGACCGTGTCCGAAGCGCTCTTCTCTGGTGAGACGAGCTCTACCTTGCCCCGACAGTGGTCGGTAGTTGGAACACGAGCCGCTGGTTAGTCTGCGTCCGGCTTGCTCGCCAGCTCACGGGTGGAGAGCGGAGGGGTCGGTTCTGGGTGCAGGGCGGGCGAGCTGCGGCGCATCTGCTGCAGCCCGAACATAAGGCCGAGTGCCGGGCTGAGACCGCAGGCGAGGAACATGGCAGCGTAGCCAACCCCTGCGGCAACCCATCCCGCGGCGATGGAACCGGCGCCGATGCCGAGCTCGAAGGCTGACGTAAAGGTTGCCATCGCCGCGCCGCGCCGCTCCGGAGGCGAGCGGTCGATCGCCAGTGCCGTCATCGCCGGGTTCCCAGAACCGAACGATAGCCCAA
>QEUZ01000079.1 GCA_003577355.1 Chloroflexota bacterium
CGGAGCAACGGCGCTTGCGATTCGGCTACGTCCTGTTCGAGCTGTTGCACAACCATTTGCCATCGCCCCCTTCGACCTGCCGCGCACGTCTCTGTGCGCCAAACACGAAGAACTTAAGAGATTCTTTGAGACACAAAAAACCGCGGTCCCGGGCCGTTTGCTTGGCCCGCCCGCGGTTGTTGCTCTCCTGACGCTTCTACGTTATGTAGATGTCAAGTGTCCCAACCGGAAGACAGACCACGGCGCAGTTCGCCCACCCCCAGAGGAGTCGGGGCGATCCACACACGCACACGCAGGGCAGCATTGGCCAGGATCATGCTGGTCGCTCCCTCCGCTGTGCCGATCCGCAGATCTATCATCCCAGTACCCGTTTCATCGCAAACCGCTCGCGACTCCCGTCACGAGCGCCGAGCCATCGTATGCGAGCCACGCCGGAAAGTCAACAGGTGGGCGGGGCCAGTTTTCAGCCTCGGAATGTCGGAGCAACATCCGGATATCGCTACAGATCACCCAGCTCTACGCTGGAAGCAGGCACGGTCGAACGACGGCCGCGACACGAAGGGCATGAGTGTGGGAAGCAAGCATCAGTTCCGTTTCGGCGTCGTCAACGAGCAACCGTTGCCGGCCGGCCAGTGGCTGGGACATGTCCGGCGCGTCGAAGCGCTTGGGTTCGACACCTTCCTGTTGCGCGACCACCTGACGCCAGATTACTTTGGGCCGCAGTACGCCCCACTGGCCGCGCTGGCCACGGCGGCTGCCTGCACCTCCACTCTGCGCATCGGCACGCTGGTGATCAACAATGACTTCCGGCATCCGGCGGTCCTTGCCAAGGAGATCGCGACGCTCGATGTCCTCTCCGGCGGCAGGGTGGAACTTGGTCTGGGAGCGGGTTGGCTACGCGAAGAGTACAGCCGTGCCGGCCTGCGCTACGACTCGCCCGGCGTGCGCATCGACCGGCTCGAAGAGACCGTGCAACTAATCAAGTCGCTGCTGCAGAGCCACAGTACAACGAGCAGCGGCGGGCACTACGCCGTAGACCAGCTGGTTTCGTTTCCAGCCACCGTGCAACGCCCACACCCACCGATCCTGATCGGCGGCGGCAAGCGGCGCGTGCTCACCCTGGCGGGCCGCGAGGCGGATATCGTCGGCATCCTCACCTCCGATGTCGCCAGCGGCAGGCTGGTGGCAGACCCTGCCGAGCGCTCCGCGGCGGCCGTGCGCCAGAAGCTTGCCTGGGTGCGCGAGGGCGCGGGCGCGCGCTACGACGACATTGAGCTCAGCCTGGTCCCAACCCTCCATGTTACCGATGACCCGGAGCATGCGGCACACGAGCTTCGCACCAGCAATGGGTGGACCAGCCTCAGCGTGGCCGAGGTGCTGGCGATGCCGTCGGTGCTGATCGGCGACGTGGCAACGATCGCGCGAACCCTGGAAGCGCGACGCGATGAGTTCGGCTTCAGCTACTACGTCATCTCAGACCACGACATCGATGCATTTGCACCGGTACTCGCGGCACTCAAACGGGCGGCATGACACGTATACTCCCGTGCATGGACACGCTCGTCGCGGCGTCTGGCCGCACGCCATCAGCTCGGACCGGCAGCGGGGCGGCCGGCCGCCACCGCGTCCGTCGCGCGCGGAACTTCTTTCTGCTGGCAGTTATGGCGTCACTCATTGCCCTCGCCGGCCATTGCCTGCCTGGCGATGACGGAGCGTTCGCCAGCGGGCCGGGTCCCGGCAACGTCATCAGCCGTTGAGGCACCCTGCCTCAGAACGCGGCGGCCCTTCTGGCCAGCGACATCCTGCTCCGGTGCGCATCGCTGGCGACGTACCAGACGTGCGAACTATTCCTCGAGTGTCGTCAGGTCTCCGGGGTCAACGCCGAGCTCCTCCGCCTTGAGCAAACGGCGCATGATCTTGCCGGAGCGCGTCTTCGGCAGCCGCTCCCGAAACTCGATTTCGGCAGGTGTTGCAATCGGGCCGATTGTCGCGCGCACGTGTTCGATCAGCGCCGCGCGCGCCTCATCCGAAGGGGCGTGGCCAACCCGCAAGGTGACGAAGGCTTTCACTGCCTGGCCGCGGATCTCGTCCGGCTTGCCGATAACCGCGGCTTCGGCCACTGTTGGGTGGGCAACGAGGGCGCTCTCGATCTCAGCCGTCCCGATACGGTGGCCGGAGACGTTGATGACATCGTCGGCCCGGCCAAGGACGGTGATGTAGCCCTCGGCATCGCGGATCGCGACATCGCCGCTGGTGTAGACCCCTGGCACGATCGACCAGTCGCGTTTGTAACGGTCGGGGTCGCCGTACACGGTGCGGTACATGTGCGGGAAGGAGGTCCGCAACACCAGCAGGCCCCCTTGGCCATCCGGCATCGAGTTCCCCTCGCGGTCGACCACGTCGGCAACAACCCCTGCAACCGCACGGCCAGCCGCACCCGGTTTCGATGGCATCGCCGGCAGGGTCGCAATTGCCGGGCCACCCAACTCCGTCTGCCACCAATTGTCGACAACGTAGCCCCACTCGCCATCGCCGCAAAGGTGCCGGTAGGCCCAGCGCCATGCTTCAGGGTTCAGCGGTTCCCCGGCGCAGGTGAGCAAGCGCAGTGAGCGCAGGTCGTACCCCGCTGGCAGGCTATCGCCGAACTTCATCAGCATGCGCAGCGCCGTCGGCGCAGTAAAGGCGACAGTGACGCCATACTTCTCGATGACCTCATACACAATGCCCTGGTGAGGGTAGTCGATGGCGCCCTCACGAAAGACAGTCGTCGCGCCGGCAACGAGCGGGGCATAGACGATGTACGAGTGCCCGACCACCCAGCCGATGTCGGACATGCACCAGAACACATCATCGTCTTTGATATCCCAGAACGTCTTCAGGTGATAGGTCGTGCCGACCATGTAGCCCCCGTGGACATGCACCACGCCCTTTGGCTTGCCGGTCGTCCCGCTGGTGTAGAGGATGTAGAGTGGGTGCTCGGCATCCACCGGTTCCGGGTGGGCTTCCGGGCTGGCACGGTCCAGCAGCTCGTAGTAGTCGCGTTCGCGCTGTGGGTCAAGCTCCAACAGCGGCGTCTCGCGCCGCCAGACAATAATCCGTTCAACCTGACGCAAGCCAGCAACCGCTTCGTCGACAATCGGCTTGAGCCGGACTACCCGCCCTCTTCGGTAACCGACATCGGCAGTCACAACGATGCGTGCCTCGGCATCCAAGATGCGCTCGCGCAGTGGCGCGGAGCCAAGACCAGCATAGACGACACTGTGGATAGCGCCGATCCGCGCACAGGCGAGCATCGCCACGATGCCCTCCAGCGACAACGGCATGTAGATGACGACGCGGTCACCGGTGCTAACCCCTTCCGCCCGCAGGACGTTCGTAAAACGGTTGACCAGGCGCAGCAGCATCCGATACGTGACGATACGTTCGCTACCGTCCTCTCCCAATGTTCACCCGCGCGCCATCAAACCAGCGGAAGTTGACTCCCTCTTGGACATAGACCTGCGTCCACGGCTCGAACCAGTCGAACTCTGCCGCCACGCCAGCCCAAAACGCTTCGCGGTCGAGCATCGAGCGGGTGTATTCGGCCTCTGGCGAGAGGATGGTGGCGTGCAGGCGCACGTGCGGCGGCGGCATTACACGCTGATCGTCGTGAAGCACACTTTCGACGGCGACGGCTGCGGCATCGCGCCCCTGAGAACCGGCGGAACCTGGCTGAGACTGCACCATCGACCCACCACCCTTTCCGCGTCTGACCTCGGGGGAAGCCTACGGTCAACGGCGTTGTGGGGCAACCGCTCCGCGCGAGCTACTTCGGGAAGGGCGCGGCGGCATCAGGGTCATCGCGCTGCACACCAGCGGCATCCGGCGCCCAGTCGGTGACGACGACACCGTCGGCGCCGGTTGATTCGGTCCAGGCGCGGTAGGTGAACGGGCCGGTGAGCTTGGGCAACACCTCTGCCGGGAACGGCGTCTCCAGGCGCTTGCCATACAGGCTCGCCAACCGCAGACGCTTGGCCTCACCAGTCTCCAAATCGATAGCATCGACATCCCAATTACCCGGCTCGAGGAGGATGGTCAGACGATAGATCGGGAGATCATTCACGAGGATCTCGACATTCCAGGAGATTTGCGTTCCAGCTGATACTTTCACTGGGATGGGCTGGTTGCCATAAAACGTCACCAGCAACACTGAGCCGTTGCTGTCGATGCGCACGGCGGCGATATCGGCGCCAGGCAACGGCGCAACCGCCGGACCGCCGTCCGCATTTTTCACGTCGTCCCCAGCGTCGGCAATGCAGGCATGGCCAACCGGTAGCGTTTGCACAGGCCCGGGGGTTGCTGCCGCTTCGGGGACCTCGGTGTTGCAATAGTTGAAGACCTGCGTTGGCGTTGGCGACCCGGGGGCTTCGGTACCGTGTACCTGCTGGGTGACATCGGGCGTGGGAATGCCAGCCGTCGTCACGGGGGTTCCGGCAGGCAGACGGCGCGTTGTCGCCGTCGGCTCCACCGTCTGAGTTTTCGCGCCGCCGCCACCGCCACATGCCGCCAAAACGACGGATACGACGAGCGCACAGCCGAGGACCAACCTGGACAAATGCGTCTCCACAATCCAGCGTCAGCCAGCCTCTGGAGCATCCGACTCGGGTAGAGCGGGCGGCGTCACCACCGCCCGCTCCGAGCCTGGACGTCTGTTGCTGCTACCTGGCCGTTGCTGGCGGTTCGGTCGCAGCTGACCGCTGGATCGCGAACCGCCTCACACCGATACTGGCCGGCCTCGCCAACCAGCGAGCTCCAGCACCGCCGGAGCGCCCGCCGCCACCGGCGACGATATCTTACCCCGGTGGTCGATCAGCACGGCCGACGGGGTGCCGGTCGCACCGAAGGTGCGGCCCACCGAGAAGCCCTGGTCCAGCACGATTGTCGAATTCAAGCCCATCTGCTCGTTGGCATCGACGGCGCCGGTTGACACGAAGAAGAGCTTCGGCGCGTCCTTCGGTGGGTTTGCTTCAAAGGCCTTGATGTCGTCGAGCATGCGGCGGCAGAAGCCACAGCCCGGGTTCCAGAAGAGCACCAGTGTCTTCGACCCGCGGAAGGACGCCAGGTCGACTTGCTGGCCACTGAGGTCCGGCAGGACGACGCTTGGGGCATCGTCCCCCATGCGCGCCAGCTTAGGGAGCGGGGCAGGGCGACCACCGTTCGCGGCGGCTGCAGGGGCATCAGCCAGCGGCGCTTCGCCGTTGCGCAGGATGCTCAACACGGCTTCCGCTCCGACACTCACGCCAGATGCGATCACGCCATTGCCATCGACCAGTACGGCCGACGGCGTGCCCGTTGCGCCGAAGGAACGCCCGACGGAAAAGCCCTGGTCCAGCACAACTGTGGAGCGCAGCCCCTGTGCCAGGTTCGCCTCCACCGTGCCGGTGGAAACCACAAACAACTGGGGCGCACCAGCCGGCGGGTTAGCCTCCCAAGCCTTGATATCGTCGAGCATGCGGCGGCAGAAGCCACAACCCGGGTTCCAGAACAGCACCGCAGTGTTCTGACCACGGAACGACTCCAGGCTCACCTGGTTCCCGTTGAGGTCCGGCAGGTTGACGACCGGTGCCTGCTGGCCGGTTCGGTTCGCGCGCTCGCGCTGTTCACGCTGTGGGCGCTGGCGGTCGCGTGCCTGCGGCTGTCGCGCTTGGGCGGTTCCCACCGCGGCGCCGGCTGCGCGCGCCGGGCGTGCCGACTGCGGGGCAGCCTGGTTCGGCACGACCGGCTGCGCCGGGACGGCCGGAGTGCGCGCGGCGACAGGGACTGCGGTTCGTTCACTGCTGCCGTTTGTGCCAGCTGCAGCACTGCCTGTCGTCGCACGAGCGATCAGCAGCCGAATCGCCTGGGCGCCCTCTGCGAGTGCGCTAGCGATCGTCCCTTCCGGGCTTACCAGCACGGCGCTCGGCGTCGCTGGGGCGTTGTACGATTCGGCGACCTCACGGTCCCGCTGCAACAACACATTCGTGACGCCGGACTTAGCGATCTTCTCACGGTTCGCATCGGCGCTGCCGCGGCTGATCAACGTGACCGTCAATGCACTGGCATTGTCTCGCTGCCAACCCACAAGGTCGGGCAGCATGGCATTACACGGGCCGCAGTTCGGGTCGGAGAAGACGAGCATCACTGGCTTGCCCTGCGCGCGCAGCGCGTCCAGTGTGAGCATCTCGCCGTAGATGCCGGGAAGCGCGAACGACGGTGCGGGGCTGCCGACCGGCAGTCCTCGCGCCGGGGCAACTGCCGCTTCCTCCGCCTCCGCTTCGTCGTCCTCATCCCCTTCTCCGCCCAGGACAACCCCTTCGATCGCTTCCAGGCGGTAGAGCAGGCGACCGTTCTGCCCCAGGGCATGCAACAGCAACCAGCCCTGCACGAACAGTGCAGCGGCCATCACGACCCCGGCGGCAAGGACAACTTGTTCGAACCGGCTCAGGTCGCCGATCCAGGCGACGGCGCTGTGGCCAGGGTCATTCCAGCCTCCGATAGCCACAAACCCCGCCACACCAGCCAGCACCGCATTGCGGATGAGTGTGCGCCAACCGGCTGGCTCCGAGTGCAACTGGCCGAAGCAATGGCAATCCGGCGCCTGGCCGCGAGCCATCGAGACGGCGATACCGATGATGAACAGGCCCAGGAGCACCAGCGCGCCGACGCCACCATATGCGGCGGTCGGGTTCGGTATCAGCAGCACCGCGACCGCGAGCTCAGCGAGCGGCAGCAGGATGCCGAAGGGGGTAGTGAGCGCGCGTGGAACGCCGAACCCGGCGAGCGCCTCACGCGCGCCGCGTTGGTCGGCGAGCTTGGCGAACGCGGCGACGGCGAACACTCCCGCCAGTAACAACCGCGCGACAAGGAGAGCGAGATCCATGGCAGAGCCTCCTCGTGACACCATTGGCCGGCGCACCCACAATCCGATGCGCCGTAGCCTCCCCGTGGATCCGCGAACCTGGCGGACATCGCTGGTCGCGAGAATTGATCGCTTGCGGGTTGGCGTATTCTAGCACCGTAGAACCGCCCACCGGTTGACCCTATTCCTGCCCAGTGAAGCAGACACAACCTCCGGGGCCGCGCCCCCGGCCTGTCGTCCGTCCCGTGCAGGAACCACATCTGCATCTGCATACAGAGCAGGCTCGTGGAGTGACCAGTGACCAGTAACCAGTGGTGTGATCATCCTTGTCTGAAGCGCTCCTCGCTGATGCAACGAGGGAACCTGACCCGACAGTGGATGGTGGTTGGAACACTCGGCCCCATCACCGTGGCTACCAGACGGGACTTTCTGGCCAGAATTCCTCCTCTCTGGCGATTGACTCGGTTTCGGGATACTGCTATTGTCCGTTCAGGGAAGATTTGCGTTTTCTATCGGCGCTGTGAGCGTGTGCGTGGTCGTGTCGGTCGAGGCGTGGCGCGGCAGAGTATGTTGCGCTGTGTGCGAGACAAGGGACGGTTCGCAATAGCTTCACGAATCGGGAATGCAGGGGTAGTGCATGGAAGACCGTAAGTTCGATGACCTCACCCGGTTTATCGGGCGGCGGGCGTCGCGGCGCGCCGTCGTCAAAGGCGCGGCCGCAGCCGCGCTGGCTGCGGTATTCGGCCGTGCAGCCGGCGGGGATGCCGACGTTGCCGAGGCCGCGGTGCCACAACAAGGCGGCGTCAAGCAGCGCGTCAAGGGCTTCTGTAACGCAGCCGGCCAGCTCTGTAAGAATTCGATCAACCCCACCAAGCGCTGCTGCTATCGCTGTGCTGGCACAGGGAAGAATGCCAAGTGCTGCGAGGCCGAGGGCTATGCCTGCACCCAGGATAGCCATTGCTGCGATGGGCGCATCTGCCGCGATCCCAACCTCTTCGACGGCGTGAACCTCAAGGGTTGCTTCAATTCAGGTAGCCTCAATTACGGTGGGCAGTGCACTAGTTCCAGCGACTGCAACGGCCTCGATTGCGTCGGCGCTGGCATTTGCTGCACACCGGAGCAGATCTGCGAAGGCGGCAGCACCTGCTGCGCTCCAGACGAGGGTTGCGTTGAAGACAGCTGCTGCCCGGTTGAGAACATTTGCGACGTCAACCCCTACGACGGCACCGCTGCCCAGTGCTGCGACCCGTACAGCGAAGTCTGCACCGCCGATGGTTGCTGCGCGTACGAGAACCTGTGCGGCGACGAGTGCTGCGACCCGTACACTGAGTATTGTGACGGTTACCTCGGTTACTGCGTGAGCAACACCTAGCCCGAACTAAACTTCTTGCCACGAACGATGTGCACTGGGCCTCGGTTAGCGAGGCCCAGTTGCTTTTCATACCGAACTGGGTCAGCAGTTCGACAGCGGCGGTCTGAAGTCCAGCAGGCGCAACCCGTTGAGCACAACCACCACGGTGCTGCCCTCGTGGCCGACTACCCCCAACGACAGTGTCGTGATACCGAAGAGTGTGCCGATCACCAGCACGGTAATAACGCTCAGCGAAAATGTCAGGTTCTGGCGAATGATCCGGCGGGTGGCGCGGCTCAGGGATACCGCGTAGGGCAGCCTGGTGAGGTCGTCGGACATGAGCACGACATCGGCGGTTTCCAGCGCGACATCGGCTCCGGCAGAGCCCATTGCAACCCCAACCGTCGCAGCGGCGAGGGCCGGGGCGTCGTTGACCCCGTCGCCAACCATGACGACCCCGCCAAACTCAGCGCGCAGCCGGTGGACCTCTTCCAGCTTTTGCCCCGGCAGCAGACCACTACGCACATCGTCGATGCCCGCTCGCCGTGCAATCGCGCGCGCCGCGCGTTCGTTGTCACCAGTAAGGATCACCGTGCGGCTGATCCCGAGACGCTTCAAGTCGGCCAACACCTTGGGCGCAACTGGCCGCAACGTGTCGGCGACTGCGATCACCCCAAGCATCTGGTGGCCGGACGCGTCTTCTCGCCCAACATACATGATCGTCTTTCCATCGTCGCGCAGGCGAGCGGCGATCGGTTGCAGGGCATCAAAGCCGGCCCAGTCCCTGCCGGCGAACATGCGCTCGCTGCCGACGAGAATGTGCGCCTCGGCCACGCGCGCTGCGACCCCACTGCCGGTGTGCGCGACTACATTCTCTGCTTCCGGGATCACCAGGTTCCCGGCCAATGCTTCGTTCACAACCGCCTGCGCCAGCGGATGCTCCGAGTAGCGCTCGATGGCAGCAGTGAGCGCCAGCAACTGATCGGAGCTGTGGTCACCATTCGGCAAGGGGATGCAATCGGTCACCTTCGGCTTGCCCGCAGTCAGTGTGCCCGTTTTGTCGAACGCGACGACTGAAACGACGCCAAGGTCCTCCAGATGGCGCGCACCTTTGAATAGCACACCGTGGCGCGCGGCATTGGCCAGCGCGGAGAGGGTTGAAGCCGGAGTCGAGATCACCAGCGCGCAGGGCGAGGCAACCACCAAGAGGATCATCGACTGGTAGAAGCTCTCGTTGAATGGCCGGTTCAGGAACAATGCGGGTAATAGGCCATACAGCCCTGCGGCGGCGATGACGCCACCGGCGTACCAGCCCTCGAAGCGGTCGGTGAAGCGCTGGGTGGCCGACTTCTCGGCCTGCGCCTGCCGGACAATCTCAATGATCTTGGCCAGGGTGCTCTCGCTCGCCAGCCGCCCGACGCGCACCCGCAGGGCGCCACGCCCGTTGATCGAACCAGTGAAAACCTGATCGCCGACGCCCTTGGAGACCGGGAGCGCTTCGCCGGTGAGGGTTGATTCATCAATACCCGATTCACCGGCAATGATCTCGCCATCGGCCGCGATGCGCTCACCAGGGAGCACGACCAGCACATCGCCAATGAGCAGGTCATCGACATTGACGCGCACCGTCGCGCCATCGCGCTCGACCAGCGCCTCGTCCGGCCGCAGGTCCATCAGTGCGCGGATAGCGTTGTAGGTGCGGTCCATAGCGTAGTGTTCCAGCGTGTTACTCAGCGAAAATAGGAAAAGGAGGACACCCCCTTCGAGCCAGTGGCCGATCACCGCCGCTCCGGCCGCGGCAAGGACCATCAGCAGGTCAACATCCACCGTGCGCCGGAGCAACCCCCCAATCGCCTGGCGTGTTGCACGCACCCCACCCGCGAGGTATGCGCCGGCGTACAGCGCCACCTGCAGCCGCTCGCCGACGACATCCAGCGCACCACCGACCAACCCGGCCAGCAACAACCCACCACACGCAGCTGTCGCAACAAGCTGCCCGTAGCGCTGAAGCAACCCTTCGCGCTCGTCTGGATGCGGGCCTGTTTCCGTGGAATGCCGTACCCGAGCCTCTGCCGCAACAACCATGCTGCACCCTCCCCTGCGGTGCAAACCTCACGAACTCGCCGGCTGCAACACTAACGCGAAGGGAGTGACGACAGAAGCGGAAAAGTCGCAGCAATGCAACAGAACCGTGACAGGTCGAGGTGTACTGTTGGTTGCCGCCAGACACGAGCAACGGTCCCACAGGAGTTGTCGGGCAGGGAGCGACGGAGCTGAGCGGCCGCGCTTGATGTCCATGGGGGTTAATCGAGACGCATGTATTTGAACGCCTCAGCGTAGTCCCACTCCCATGCCTCGGTCACGTTGCGCGAGCGCGCCAACGCTGCGTTGTCCCTGCCCCAACGCTCGAGAAAGGGAGCGACAGGCCAGTCGCCGACCTGGCTGGTGTGCGCCGCAAGCGCCTTCAACTTGGTTTCCATGTAGTTGGTGATATCAATGAAGTGGTCGCAATTTGCGAACGAGGCCATCAGGTAGACCTCATTGACCTTGTGTGGCTCGTACCCCTCGGCCAGCAGCTCTGGAAAGGTCAGCCGGTCGCGGGCAGACGGAAAGATCGCGGCAACCGTCGCTTCGCCCATGGCGATGTGGTCCGGGTGTTGAATGTATCCCGACCCTTCGAAGCGGGCTGTTGGATCCTGGCAGATCACTGCGTCGGGTTTGTACTGACGAATGACCCGCGTCAGCTTCTTGCGCATTTCCAGGTCCGGCACCAATTCGGCGTCCGGCATCCGCAGGAAGACGACCTCAGATACACCGAGCACCTTGCAGGCTGCGCGTTGCTCATCTTCGCGCAGTGCCATGAGGCGTTCGCTCGTCATGTCCAGGTCGTCCGATCCCTTGTCGCCGCTGGTACCCAGGACGTAGATAATCTCTTGCCCTTCAGCGGCCCACCTGGCAACAGTGCCGGCGCAACTGAACTCTGCGTCATCCGGATGGGCCACCGACACCATCACCCGACGCGGCCGCCCCGCTGCTCCCTCCGTCACGTGCGCCCCCTCACATCGTTTCGTCCACAATCGCTCGACAACCGCGCCCATTACGCGGTCACGCGATGATACAGCGCCACGCCCGCCGGGCCGATTCCACGCGTTCCCTATAATGTTCGTGTCGGCAGGGTGGCCACCACCCAACAGCCCGGAGACGAGAGCTGGGCAATGCGCAATCTGCTCGGGCGCCTACTGGAGCGTTCGCCGGAGGAACTCGAACGCATTGCCGCGTTTTGGGGCATCGAGCTCCGCGGCCGCGACCGTCACGCCGATGTCTCCAGCCTCTATCGCAGCATGACCGACATTTGGACGGCCCGCGATGCCTGGGAGCGCATCGACGCGCGTGGCCGCAGGCTCATTTCGGCGATGCACACGCACCGCAATGGTCTGACCGTTTCCCAAGCGGCCGAAATCACAGGACTGGGGCCACCAGACGCACAGCAAGCTCTCGCTGCCTTGTATGACGCAGGTATCGCAAGCATCGAAGCGCGCGACGACCCAACGGCGCCAGCGCTGTTCTTTCTGCCGCGCGAGATTGATGCCGTGTTCGGCCGGGTCGAATCGGAGCAGTCTGGGCCAGCGTTGACTGGGTTGACGCTGGAAGGGCTGCTCGCCACCGCGACCTACCAGGAACTGGAGGACGCCGCGAATGCCTGGGGCGCGCGTGTCGTCCCCGCGTTGCACCCTCGTGGCGAGCTGGTGGGGATCGTGCGCGAACAACTCAGCCGGCCAGAACGAGTCGAGCGCTATGTTGCCAACCTTTCGCAGCAGGCACGCACCGCATTCGCCCACCTCAAACGCGCGGGCGGCGTCGTAGCTCTCGACGAACTGCTCTCACCGGAAGACCTGCCTCTGGCTGTGCGGCGGCGGATCTTGCGCGAGCTTGCCACGCCGCTACTGCTCTGGCACGGCTACAGCACCGAGACCCCCGCTCGCCGGCTGGCACTGTTGCCGCGTAGCGTTCTGCAACCAGAGCCGGAGGAGGCCGTTCCGGTCCCGGAGCTGCGCGAAGTCGATAACGCAGAGGTCGAGCAAGCACTCTGGGTGTTCCCATATGCCGCCGCCTGGGACCTCCTGACGATCCTGCGGGATGTTGTCAATGGCCAGCCACGCTGGCGGGCACTGGTTGAAAGCGACCCAGCAATCCTGCGACGCTTGCGCCGTCGACTCTGGCGCGCCGACCCGGAGACATTCGATGTGCCGACCGGATACGTCGGCTTCCTGGCACGCATCGGCGGGATGATCGGCGTGCTGCGCGAAGCCGACGAGCGGGCGATTGCGGGCGATGCAGCGGCACGCTGGCGCGAGAGCTCGTTCGCCGCTGCGACGCAACGCATGGTCGGCGCTTGGATCGCTGCGGAAGATTGGATCGAAGGCCGCGAGCGGGTCGACGCATCCATGTGGGGCGCAGCCTGGCCGGCCATCCGCGACACCCTGATCAGAGCGCTCGGCGACTTGCCGGAAGAGCGCTGGTTCGACGAAGCGAGCTTCATCGACCGGCTGCTGCGCACGGAACCAGAGCTCTTGCGCCAGGCACAAATCGCCGCCGTCGGGGGGCGGCGTGGCCGCAACACCCTCGACACCGCCGCCGATGTGCTCGAGCGCCGTTCTCAGGTACTGCGGCTGGTGCTCGGCACAACGCTGGAAACTGCGTGCGTCTGGTTGGGCCTGATCGAACGTGGCCACCAACGCACTACCGACGCGCCAACACTGCGCGTCACGCCATTTGGTCGCTGGATCGCCGGCCGACGGGTGGAACCGAGCAACCAGAGCATCGGGCCTGCAGCCCTTGCCGTTGGGGCTAACTTTCAGGTGCTGCTCTACCGACCCACGCCCCGTCGCGTTTGGGCGTTATCCTCGTTCGCCGATCTCGAATCGCTCGACCGTGTTTCGACCTACTCCCTCACCGCGCAAGCGCTCATCCGCTCGCTCGCTGGCGGGGTCGACCTCGCGCAGGTCATTGCGTTTCTCGAGCGGTCTAGCGGCAAACCGCTGCCGCAGAACGTCGCGTATACCCTTGCGGAGTGGGACCGGGGCTACCGCCGCGTTTGGCTGCGACGCGCAGTCGTCCTGGCGCCGGAGGAGGGCGAAGAACCGGGACCGATCGTCGCTGCACTCCGCGAGGCAGGGTTGGAACCAGAAGTGCTAGGCGATGGTCGTATCGCGCTCATCTACGACGAACCGGAAGCCGGAGAGCGGCTGTACTCTGCAGCCGGGCGCGCCCTGCGCGAGCGAGGCTTCGCACCGCTCACCGACCCACACGCCCGTTCTCCCCGCAGAGCGCGCTAGAGTTTGCTTGGGATCTACGCGATAGGCGACGGAAAGCGCCTCAGCGTCTATTGTGGAAGATTCCTCAAATCCCCTCGCAAATGCACCCGCATGCCAACATGCAAACCACGCCAAACCTACGACTGTGACTGGAGTGAACGTTCACTATGCAGTATGGTTGAATTCGACGGTTTTGGGGCGGATGTACCGTACTGCACAATATGACCATGCGGCACAGTGTGGAACGCATTCGCCAGCCGCCGAGTCCAGTGCCCTGTTGTCGATCCGTCCGGCGCACGGCGTAGGAGTTGCATGCGTAATTCGGCCAGCCTCCGGCATCCAGCGTCATCGCTGCGGCGTCCGGCCCCATCTGGTCGCGTTCGTCAGTCGCCCGTTGCAGCCAGCGACGGCCAGCAGCGCAGGCTGGCGCGTCTGGTCGTCGTCTTCGCGATCGTCCCGGCAGCGCTCCTCCTCCTCACTGCCCTGATCGCTGGGCGTCCCCCAACAGGTCAGGAGATCGAACGCGGCGTCAGCGTTGCCGGCATCCCGGTATCCGGCAACGACTGGGAACAGGCGGCGGCAGCGCTTCAAGCGCGCTACGATCCCTACCTGGCGCAGCCGATCACCCTGAAAATCGGCGATTCTACGGCGGTCGTCACGCCGGATGACCTTGGTCTGACAGTCGACATGCCGGCTACGCGGGAACGCGCGCAGAGCATCGGCCGTGGTTCGCTGGTGAGCGCAGCCGGAGAGCGCCTGCAAGCCCACACGCGTGGGATCGACCTCGCGCCTGTGATCACCCTCGACGAAGCGCGCTTCGTCGAAGTGCTGCACCAGCTCAGCCTGCCGATCGTCAAGGCGCCGGCCGATGCCTCCTACGCCTGGCAAAGCGGTCAGATCGCGATCGTCGCCTCGTCCAACGGGGTCGGCATCGATGCGCGCCATGCCGCGGAACTGTTGAGTGCGCACGTTGCCAACCGTGAGAGCGGCCCACTGAGCATCCCAACACTTACCCTTGCACCCGCTATCACCACCGAAAACCTGACACGCTCGATCGGTCAGGCACGTGAACTGGCAGGCGCTCCCCTGCACCTGCGGTTCAATGATGTCTGGTGGGAGCTGCGGCCGGCGGACCTCGTCTATCTGCTGACATGGGACGCTGGGAAGGTGCAGTTTAGCGAAGCAAAGCTGGCGGCTGCGCTCGGGGCACTCAGCGTATCCATCAACCAGGAGGCAGTGAACGCAGAGATTGGTTCCTGGGGTGACGGCACGTTCTACGTCGCTGAGGCACGCAACGAGCAGACCCTGAATGTCGCGGCAAGCGTCGCCGCGGTGCTCAAAGCTGGGAACAGCGACGACCGGGTTGCGGAACTGGTTGTCGAGAGTGAACCACCACAAATCTCGACCGAGCGGCTGATCCCATTGCGGGACCGTGCGAACGACATCATCGCGCGTGGGCTCGCCGTCAGTTGGCCGGAAGGCGAACAGTGGCTCGATCCTATCGGGCTGGCTGGCGCAATGCGTTTTGACGAGATCAACGTTGCCCTCACCTTCGACCACGCTGCGCTCGCTGCCCTGATCGAGCCGATCGCGAACGAACTGAACCGCCCAGCAGCCGGCCTGCGTTGGCGCAGTGGCGTGCTCGTCGCCGACGATACTGCGGAACCTGGACGTGTCGTCGACTTGGGAGCATCCGCCAACGCCATCGCGTCCGCAGCGTTGAGCGGCCAGGACCGTGTGCCGCTGGTCATCAATGAATCCAGCGATCCAGGCCAGAGCGCTGCTGGTATTGTGATCCGCGAGATGCTCTCCTCGGCTTCGACCTACTACGGCTCATCCAGCGCGAACCGCCGCACGAATATTGAACTGGCCGCCGCCGCACTCGACGGCGCCCTCGTCGCGCCTGGCGGAACGTTTTCGTTCAACAACGCCATCGGCGGCACCGCCACCCTCGATGACGGGTACCAGATGGGGTTTGGAATCATCGCTGGGACGGACGGCACCCCGCGCACGGTCCCCTCGGTCGCCGGAGGCATCTGCCAGGTCGCGACGACCGTGTTCCAATCGGCCTTTTGGGCGGGCATGCCGATCGGCACCCGCAACTGGCACCTCTACTGGATCCCAAACTATGGCACTGGCCCCGGAGGCATGACCGGCCTGGATGCAACCGTCGATCCCGACTACGGCCTCGACTTTACGTTCGACAACCCAACAAGTGACTGGCTGGCAATCCGCGCGGTCGCCGATGGCGAGTGGATTACCGTCGAGATCTGGGGCACCGACCAGGGCTGGCAAGTCCACGCCGACGACCCGGTGATCACGAACGTTGTCAAAGCCGATACCACAATGCGCCGCCAGTTCAGCGATCAACTGGAGCCGGGCCAGGAAATCGTTGTGGAACACGCTGAGGACGGCTTCACCGCCACCATTCACCGCGTCGTGACCAAAGATGGCGTGACAATCAGCGAGTCGACCTTTACGAGCTACTACTTACCGTCAAGCAACGTGACACTCGTCGGCCCAGGGGTGCCCCTCGAAGTGACCCCAGAGCCGACGGCCGTCCCGCAGGAGACGCCAGTGACGAAGAGGCTCCGCC
Source organism: Chloroflexota bacterium (assembly GCA_003577355.1). Taxonomy (GTDB): domain Bacteria; phylum Chloroflexota; class Chloroflexia; order Thermomicrobiales; family CFX8; genus CFX8. The sequence continues at coordinate 16,140 of QEUZ01000079.1, forward strand.
AGCGGAGACGCCATTAGGTGAAGATACGCCGGCTGACGACACAGCCGGAGAAACGCCTGAATCACCGTAGTCTTCTCGCGGCAACCTTGTCGTTAGGCCCCGCAACCGCTTGAGCATCTGTTCGTTCACTATGTCAGGAACAGGACCGATAACGCGCTACGGCGCGTTGACGCTCCACTAGAGGTTCCCTATACTGCGGAGGGTTTGTCTCAACATTCCAGTCGATCGTTTGTGTCATGTGACAATCAGGAAAGGAGTCGCTTTCGGGGGAGTGTTGTGTGTTCGCCCTCAGACACGGGTGACACGCCAAGCCCGGCAACAGGAACTGCGTGGGGTAGTGCATGCCGGGTTACTGTTATTCGAGGGAGTGCGGAAGGAGCACGATCCTTGAAGCGACCCAACCGATTGATCCGGCTGCTTGCGGCGGTCAGCATCCTGGCTGGGATGCTGGCCGTCAGCGCGCCAGCCGTGGTCGCAGCGCCATCACCGGGTGGACCGGAGGCCTACTGGGACGGCACGACCATCCCACCCCTCTTCGGCGCCACCGACTCCCCCACCGCCGCCTTCGAGTGC
>QEUZ01000080.1 GCA_003577355.1 Chloroflexota bacterium
GCAGGTTCTAGCCTGGTAACACCGGCGACACGATCGAAGTCACGGTCATAGGAATACAGTTCTGCAGGACGGGAACGTTCAACAACTGCCGCGGTGAGCGCATCTTCGAAGTCGAGGTGTGGGTAAGTGGCATAGATATCGAGTGCTCGGAGGTAGCGCCGTTTGTTGGTAACACGCAACCCTGGTAGCACCAATAGCGGTTTCAAGCGTGCTGAAACATCGGCCGGAGATAGCGCATACAGTCGCGGTGAACTCAGGACATATGCCACTTCCGCCAGCACTGACTCGGACGTCGTCGCGCGCTCGTGTCCAGCCTGTAGGCGCTCGAAGAGCGCACGGCAGGCGGCAGCCCTGGCCGCATCAGTTGGTGAAGCCGGTTGAACGAGAAAGCGCAGAAAGATGTTGGCGTCCAGAAAACGCATCAGGATTCCGTGCTCACGGCTTGGAGCACCCGACCGGCACGCTCATCCTTCGCGTTTCGGATCTGTTCCTCGATGTCATCGCCGGTACGTAGCGGCGGAACCGAGCCAAACGCTGTCTCAAGCGTGAAGGCGACCGGCACGAGGCGCACTTCACCGTTCTCAATGGTGAATGCCACCTTGTCATGCGGCTTGAGCCGCAACAACCGGCGCACTTCATCCGGGATGGTAATCTGCCCACGTCGCGTCATGGTTGTGACGATCTGTTGCATTGCGAGCCCCGATTCCGCAGGGAGTACGCATCGGTAACGGCATTAGCAATGATACAGCGCCTACTCCGGCGCACTTGCACGGGTCTCGTTCATGCCGTGCCCGACACAGATCCGACCATCGTTGGCGCGGTCCGCGCACGTCGTGCCCCGCGCGACCTCCGGAGCGCGCCCACGAGGACCAACGGGGCGATTCAGTCTGCCTCAACCTCCACCGGCGCATCCTGGAACTGGGTGCGGTACAGCTCCTCGTAGCGGCCGCCAGCGGCGAGCAGGTCGATGTGCGTGCCGCGTTCCACCACCCGGCCGTCTTCGATCACCAGGATCAGGTCGGCAGCGCGCACGGTCGAGAGGCGGTGGGCGATCACCAGCACGGTGCGGCCGGCCAGCACTTCGGTGAGGGCTTCGGCCACGGCTGCTTCCGAGGTCGAGTCCAGGTGGGCCGTCGCTTCGTCCAGGATCACGACACGGGGGCGGGCCAGGAGTAGCCGGGCGATGGTCAGGCGCTGGCGCTCGCCGCCGGAGAGCCGGTAGCCGCGTTCACCCACGATCGTGTCCAGCCCATCCGGCAGGTCCGCCACGATATCGGCTATGCGTGCGCGTCGCAGGGCATCCCACAGCTCGTCGTCGCTGGCCGCGGGGTTGGCCAGCAACAGGTTGCTGCGGATCGATTCGTGGAACAGGTGGCCATCCTGGGTGACCATGCCGATGGTCGCGCGCAGGGAATCCAGCGTCAGGTCGCGCACATCGACGCCAGCGAGACGCACGGCGCCGCTATCCACATCGTACAGGCGCGGCACGAGCTGGGCGATGGTCGATTTACCCGCCCCGCTGGAGCCGACCAGCGCGACCATCTCCCCGGGCGCGGCATAGAAGGAGATGTCGTGCAGCACTTCCACGCCACCGCGCGTGTCGATCTCGGCAACAGCCTCCAGCGAGGCCAGCGACACCTTATCGGCGGATGGGTAGCTGAAGGACACGTGGTCGAACTCGATCGATACCGGGCCGGCGGGCACGGGCCGGGCGTCCGGCCGTTCCTGGATCAACGGCTCCAGGTCCAGCACCTCGAACACCCGCTCGAAGCTGACCAGCGCCCCCATGATCTCGACGCGGGCATTCGCCAGCGACGTGAGCGGGGAGTAGAGCCGGGTCAGCAGGAGCGCCAGCGAGACGACCGCGCCTGCCTCCAGCTGCCCGCGCAGGGCGTAGAAGCCGCCCAGGCCATAGACCAGCGCCAAGGCCAGCGCCGAAACCGTCGTCAGCGCGGTGATGAAGACGCCGGTGAGCATGGTCGAGCGCACACCGATATCGCGCACGCGGCGCGCGCGGCGCGCGAACTCGGCCGATTCCTCGGCCGGCCGGCCATAGAGCTTCACCAGCGTCGCGCCGGGGGCGGAGAAACGCTCGGTCATCTGGGCGCTCATCTCGGCGTTGTAATTGGCCGATTCTCGCCGCAGCGCCGCCAGCCGCGTACCCATCCGGCGGGCCGGCAGCACGAAGATCGGCAGGAGCACCAGCGCCAGCAAGGTGATTTGCCAGGAGATGCGCAGCATCACCACCAGAGTCAGCGCCAGCATGACGGTGTTGCTGACGACGCCGGAGAGGGTGTCGCTGAAGGCGCGTTGCGCGCCCATTACATCACTGTTGAGCCGGCTGACCAGCGCGCCGGTGCGGGTGCGCATGAAGAAGGCAATTGGCATGCGCTGGACGTGGTCGAACACAGCCGTGCGCAGGTCCAGGATCAGCCCTTCCCAGCACTGCTTCGGCAAGCGCGATCAGCGCGATCAGCAGCGACAGCCCGACGACCAGGCGCTGCGACTCGCCGCCGACGATTGCGTCGACCACCCGCCCAGCCAGCACCGGCGTCGCCACCGCCAGCGCAGCCAGCACCACGCTGAGTAGCAGGAACAGCGCCATCAACCCACGGCGTGGCCGCGCGAAGGCAGCGATGCGCCGTAAGGTAACTTTCGAAATCGGGCGCTGTTCCTGTGGCCCGCTCATCATGCGGTGGAGGGACGACCAGGCGCTTGCTTGCAACGATACGGCTCCTCACCGTTACGGAACGAATGTACGAGACATGTTACCCACCCCTCAGCGTGGCGGGCCGCTAGACATTCAAACGCATCCGTGGCCGCCGGCCATCCCCCATTCAGGCAGCGATACATTCCCAAAGTGGGCAGGTTATGCTGCGGGCGAGCCGCTCGTGTTCCAACCACCGTCCACTATCGGGTCAAGGTCGCTCGTTTCAGCAGAGCAGAGCGCTTCAGACAAGGACGACCACACCACTGGTCACTGGTCACTCGTCACTGGTCACTCGTCACTCGACTAGCCGGACAGCACCGGGCAATGGTCCCTTCCAATAGGTAGGATAGCCGCGTCAGTACAACGCCGAGCGTGGAGAGCTGCGCTATGCCCAGGCACCCAACCGACATCTTCGCGCACACGGCCTGGTACTACGCGCGCTACCGCCCAGCCTACCCCCGAGCGTTCTTCGAGCACGTCGTCGCCCGCTGCCGGCTGGACGGCGCCGGCCGCCTGCTCGACCTCGGCTGCGGCCCGGGCACACTCACCCTGCCGCTGGCCCGGCACGTCGCCGACGCCATCGGGCTGGACCCCGAACCGGAGATGCTGGCCGAAGCAGCGCGCGCTGCCGCCGCCGCTGGCATCGACAACGCGCGCTGGCTCCTCGGCTCCGACCGCGACCTGCTGCGCCTCGCCCCGCAGATCGGCCCGGTGCGTCTGGCGACGATGGGCCGTTCCTTCCACTGGATGGCGCAAGATGCCACGCTGGCCGACCTCGACCAGCTGCTGGAGCCGGGGGGCTGCGTCGTGGTCATGTCCGACAGCGAGCGCATCTTTGGTGTGGAGGGGGAGTGGCAAGCGGCAGTGCGCGCGGCGCTCGCCCGCTGGGTTGGTGCGGAGCGGCGGGCCGGCAGCGGCGTCTACCGCAACCCGCACGACCCCTTCGAGGTGATCCTGGCCCGCTCCCCGTTCGCGCGCGTCGAGACTTACACACTGCGCTACAGCCGCAGCGTGACGCTGGACGACCTCCTGGGCTACCTCGCCTCGACCTCCTATGCCTCCCCCGCCGTGCTCGGCGCGCAACGCGCCGCGTTCGAGGACGACCTGCGGGCAACACTCCTCGCCCTGGAGCCGAGCGGGGTCTTGCACGAGGAGATCACACTGGACGCCTGGCTGGCCTGGCGGTGGTGAGCAGGACCCGCTAGAGCGAGGGCGTTGCTGTACGCATCAACCCTCAGTTGAAGCCACGTTGTCTGAACGATTATTAGGTCGGATATCCCTGTAACCCCTGCAGCCCCTTGACGGTCGAGATCTCCCCGGCGTGCATGTAGATGTGGCCGCACAGAATGTTCAGCACGGTCGCGACGGACGTGACGCCGAACGGTAGTGGCGAGGAATCAAACTCGCGGTCCAAGTCAGCCGCCGCGAGCGACGCGAGGTACGAGTCGGTCTCGGCATAGACGGCCTTCGCGTACTCGCGAACCTGGTCCATGTCCACGTTCACCGTACGGGCCCAGCCACTCCAATCGCCATCTGGCGGTGGTTCGCTGACACCGATTCTGCCCGCCCAAGAACCCATCAGCAATGGTTGCGCTCCCCGCACGACCATGTTGAGGATAACGTCCTCGCTCATCGCAGTGTGCGCATAATGCGCACCTGCCGGAAACACACCGTCTGAGTCACACCAATGCGATTGTTCATCGCTCATCTGACCGAGTGTGGACTCAAGCCAGTCATGCGCCTGTGCGTACTGCTGCCGCAACAACGTAACTGCATCCATGGATTTCCTTCAACCTGGCTACTATGCAGAATGCCGATAACGACTATTCGCAGCAGATTGGTCTCCGGATCAATCCTGATCTCAGTTCCCACATGTGCTTGCCTTGGTAAACCGGATTGTCCCGCTCTGTCCCGGCATGGCGTTGGCAGGGTCGTTCTCGCGTGGCTGGTATGGCCCCGTACCCTCGACGACCGCGTGGTCGCCAGCACAACGAGCGGACCAGGCCAGGTTGCCCAGTCCGCCGTGTCTCCCAAAAACGCGCTGCTGTTAGAACGGGTAGCCCTTCAGGCCCTGTAAGCCCTTGACCGTCGAGATTTCCCCAGTGTGCAGCAGCACATTACTGCACATGATGCTTGCCAGTGCCCCGACCGTTGTCTTGCCAAACGGCAAGGGGGTCGTGTCGATCTCCCGGTCGAGGTCGGCGCCGGTCAGCGAACCGAGATAGGCGTCCGTCTCGGCGAAGACCGCCTTGGCATAGGCCTGGAACTGGGGCAGATCCATCTGCACTGTGCGCCCCCATGCTCCCCAGTCGCCCATTGGCGGCAGCTCGCTCAGCCCGGTCTTCCCGGCCCAGGAGGACATCAGCAGCGGCTGTGCGCCACGCACAGTCATGTTCAGAATGAAGTCCTCGCCGGCCACGATGTGCGCGTAATGCGCCGCTACCGGCAGCGCCCCTTCTGCCTCGCACCAGTGCAACTGCTCGCTGTTGAGGTCGCCAATGGTCGCTTCAAGCCAGCTGTGTGCCTGCGCATACATCTGGCGAAGCAAGGCGGCTGCATCCATGACCCTCTCCGATCGCAACACCAATGTCTGTGACGTCGACATATGTTCGCACAACACGCGCGTTCTGGGTCACTGCGCTCCGCCTCATTCGGTCGCTGGATGCCAGCCCGCACTCGTTCGCGGGGTACCCCTCACCCCCTTGCCCTTCTCCCGGTGCGCGGGGAGCGACGATGGCGATCCTCGCACATCATCTGCGGTCGCCTCCTCAGCGGCCACGCGCCTCACGCGGGCGCCAGTCGCGCCGGTCCAGCTCGGCGATGAGGGCGGTGGCCAGCAGCAGGTCGTCGTGCAGGTGCGGGTCGTCGACCCCCCAGCGCACCAGTCGGCCTGGCCCCGGCAGGGTCGTGTAGCGGCAGGCAGCCAGCTGGCGCTGGAAGAGCAGGTCCAGTTGCACCTGTTCCGGGTCACTGCCGGCGCTGGGCTGGAAGACCTGCAGGCGGCCGGCGTCGATCAGCGCCAGGAGCTCCCAGGCCAGGCGGCTCTTGCTGGCGCTGCTGAAGATGAACGGCGTGACGACCCGTTCCCCGAGCGCGGCCCGCAGGAACCCGGCCAGCCCCGCGCCGACGCCGGTCGCGTCGATGATGACGTGGCGCGGCTGCCAGATGCGCGCCAGGGCAACGATGCGCTCCAGCAGCAGCGTGTGGCGTGTGCCGACCCACTGCGCGCGGGCGACAACCTGGTAGTGTGGGCGGCGATCAACCGCCGTTACGCGCGGCGGGAGCACGCGTACAACGTTCAGCGCGGTAGCATCGCGGCGTGGGTTGGCGGCGCGGGCGGCCGCGCCTTCCAGCCCATCCTCCTCCTCCCCGGCCACGTCGATGGTGAAGGCGTAGGCGACGCCGGGCGGGTCGTCCGCTGCCGGACGCGGGCAGCCGGGGAAGCTCCCGCGCAGCAGCTCGCGCCGCTCGATTGGGAAGAGCCTCCCGCCGCCATCGAGCTCCTCCAGTGCGTACTCGGTGCGGATGAACGGGTGCTGCTCCCCCAGGAGCGCCATCTGGCGGCGCACGTAGGCGCCGTAGGCCGGCAGCTCCTGGGCCACCTCCTGCCAGGCCACACGAAACATGCGCCGCTCGCCATCCTGCCGTTGCAGGTCGGCGAGCAGGCGCATCTGCCGTGCCAGCAGGGTGACGCTGCTCCAGACGGTGCCCATGTAGAGTGTCGCGGCGTTACTGGAAGCGGCCATCGGCGCGAAGACGGCGTCCCAGACATCCGGCTCGATATCCTGCGCCTCGTTCGCAACCAACAGCAGGTCGGCGGTGTTGCCCCGGCTGTTAGCGCCCGGCGCGGCCGAGAGGTAGCGCACGCGCGCCCGGCCCAATTCGACACTCACGCCGTGGCGCACCCGCACCCGCCGCGCCGCTGGGGAATGGCGCAGGCAGTCCAGCAGCCGGTCGCGCGCCAGCATGCCCTGCGGCCGCAACGCCGGGGTAGCCACAACCACCGTGCCGCCGCGCCGCTGGTAGCGGTGCAGCAACCAGGCGCAGAGCTGCGCCAGCACTTCGTCCTTGCCTGCCTGGCGGCTGAAGACGACGACATATTCCTTGCCCCCGCCAGCCCGCACCGCCCCAGCCAGTGCGCGGGCAGCCGGTAGCTGGTAGCCGCGTAAGGCTCGCTCCGGCAGCACAGCCCGGCTGAAGGTCACGACATCGCTGTAGGCAGCCAGCAGTCCGTGATGCCGGCGCGTTGCAGCACCCATCAGCGGCCAACCAGACGCAACAGCAGATCCAGCAGGATCGAGCCGATCACCAGAAAGAACAGGGCATCGACCCTGCCGCGCACAGCCTGGACATCCTGCGACAACCCGTCGAGCATCTGGCGGGTGACGACTTCGTAGACGCTGCGCGGGTTGAGGTCCAGCGGCGTGCCGTCCGCCGGCTCGCGGCGTTCCCGGCGCATGCTGGTGCGCCGTCGATGGATCAGGCGTCCGTCCATTTCGGCGCCTCCGTTTCGGCTTGCTGCGCATCGCGCGCGTCCAGTTCGTCCAGCACTCGGGCAGTCAGGGCGTCCAGCGTGTCGGTATCGGTGGCGGCAACGTCCTGGCGCGCCTTCACCGCGCGTACGATCGCATCCACCAGGCGGGTGACCGTCAGGGCCAGGTCGCGTGGGTCACCGGCCAGCGCATCTACGGCAACCACCCGCGAGAGCACCAGCCGCAGCGCGCCAATCTCCCCCTCCAGCACGCCCTGACCCGCCGTCTCCGCCTCGGCGCCGATCGCCGCGACGACCGCCTGCACCACCTGTTCCACCAGGTCGCCCCGCGCCCCCTGCCGTACCCGCGCCGCGAACTCCTCAGCCCGCAGCCGGCGTTCGTCCCATACGTCTTCGTCACCCCCGGTAGCACCGCCATCCCCCAGGTGCGACCGGCAATACCGCCCCCCACGCATCGCCCAAGCCCGGCACCCCACCCGCGCACATGCGCGCGACACCGGGCGGTGGTCACTGTTGTCCATGCTGTACCTCCTTGGTGAGTGATGAGTGGCTAGTGACGAGTGACCAGTGACCAGTAGTGAGAGAGGTGGTGAGTAGTGTTGGAGGAGATCAGGCGGCCCGCGCGCGCTCGCCACAACCTGCCCACGAACCAACGACTCATCACTAGCCACTCGTCACTGGTCACTGGTCACTCATCACTCGTCTCCCAACACCCGCCCTACGTCCGCCAGACTGGCGACCTCGTGCCAGCACAGGCCATCGCTGCCGCTGCACCGAGCGAGGAGGAGCAGGCCACCGCTGGGGGCCAGGCGGAAGCGCAAGGTATCGACGAGCAGCTCTTCACCGTCCAGCATATCTGGGGAGACGAGCAGGCCGCCGAGGTACTCGAACGCGCGACGCGGCAGCTCGGCCTGGGCGTCGGCCAACCGCTGGGCGTCTGCAGCGGCCAACTGAGCGGCGTAGGCCGCCCGCGCGGCAGCGCGCAGGGTGTCGCGCGTTGGCGGTTGAGTGGTTGGTTGGTCGGTTACGTCGTGCGGCAGCGACATCGCGAGCATCCTTTCGTTGCACTGCTCCACGCGAAATACATGCGGAAACCAACTGGCAGCGATGCTCACCAGCCCCCGGCGGCTGGCGCCTATTGCTCGTTACCTCACCTGTCACCTGTTGCCTGTCACCTGTTGCCTGTCACCTTGCGGCGCAATGCGCTATCCTGCCGGGCGTGTCGAGTGAGGAGGGGGCATGTCCAGTGGTGGACGCAGCCGTGCAGCGTGGCTGGCCGAGCTGGGACGCGGGTTCCGCGAGTATCTCGTTGGTCAGACGGAGATCGACCTGGTTGCGCTGGAGAGCGACGACACGACCCTCATCGTGGCGTTCGAACGGTTCGACCTTGCGCTCGGCCAATTGGCCGACCTCGCCTCGGTCTACGGCGACGATTCGCGCGGCATGCTCGACCCGCTCGTGTTGCCGGCAGCAGCCCTGACCGGGGAGTATCTGCGCGTGCTGGCTGGGGCGGCATGGGTGGAGCCGGACCCGGATGTCCCGGCCGACGATAGCCTGCTGCTGGTGCTGGCCAACGGGCTGGCGATCGACCTGCACGGTATCGCACGCGCCGCGCTGGGCGGGTCCGGCCCCGGTCTCGGCGCGGCAATCGCCCGGCTACCGGGGGTTATCCAGCCGGAGTAGTGGTTCGGGATCAGGCAGGATGGAGGCACGATGCGCGCACAGGTGAACGGAACCGACCTGTACTACGAAACCGTTGGGCACGGCCCCCCAATGCTGGTGATGCACGGTGGGCTGGGGCTGGACCACACCTACTTCCGGCCCTGGATGGACCAGCTCGGCGACACGGTTGAGGTGATCTACTACGACCACCGCGGCAACGGCCGCTCCGAACGCCCGGCCGATTGGAGCGGCATCAACCACGAAACCTGGGCCGCCGATGCCGATGCCCTGCGCGCCTACCTCGGCCACGAGAAGATCGTCCTGTTCGGCCATTCCTACGGCGGCTTCCTGGCAATGGAATACGCCACCCGCTACGGCGACCGGCTGCGCGGGCTGGTGCTCTCCTGCACCACACCGTGTATGGACTACCCGGAGGTCATCGTCGGAAACGCCCTTGCCCGTAGCACCCCGGAGGTCGGCGAAGCGGTCGTCAACGGGCTATCGAGCCTCTCCGACAAGGATGAGGACATGGCGGCGTTGATCGGCACGATCATCCCGCTTTACTTCAACCGCCCAGACCCGGAGGTGATGGCCCAGCTCGGTGCGAACACCCACTACAGCGGGCCGGCCTTCGCCCACGCCTTCAGCACCTGCGTGCCGAACTACTCGATGGTCGGCAAGCTCGGCGGCATCAACGTGCCAACGCTCGTCATCTCCGGCGCCGACGACTGGATCACCCCCACGTCCCACGGGGCAGACCGCATCACGCCGGAAATCCCCAACGCGCAGCTGGCCGTCTTCGAGCGCAGCGGGCACTTTCCTTTTATTGAGGAGACTGAGCAGTTCATGCAGGTCATGCGCGACTGGCTGGGGAAGCTGGACGAGTGGAGTGACCAGTGACCAGTGACCAGTGACGAGTGGTTTGCACGTCTCTGTCGGAAGCGCGCTTCTCTGATGAATTGAATCGAGCTACCCCAACCCGACAGTGGTCGGTGGTTGGAACACTAGCGCTAGGGGCATGCTGGACACGATACATACTGGGACCCCGACCGGCATTCGGTCGGGGTCCACTGCCTGGGCACTCTCGTGCTGCTGGGCGCCTAACCGTACTTCTGCACGGCGGCGCCGATGGCTGGGCCAGCCGCCATCAGGTCCTCCACCACCATGACCGGATAGAACTTGGTCGTGGCGTTGAAGGCGAGAAAGAACGGCTCAGCGATTGCGGGGATCTGTGAGGCGTCGTCGATGTTGACGACGAAGAACCCTCCCCGGAACCCATCGCCCATGGCACTGAAATAGGCGGCCTCGGGTTTGAGGTCTTCCATGATCGCCGCAACTTTCGCCGGCAACGAACCATCCCTGATCGCGGCATTGCCGGTATCCATCGGGATCCTCACTTCGATGACAAAGCGCATAATCGTTCCCTCTCATGCATGCAACGCGGTGACACGCTGTCCCGCGAACGATAGTGAGAAGTCAGGGGCCACACAGACCGTTCCCAACCGGGCCACACACCGTTGCACACCTGGCGGACCCTTCGGCCGGCGGACGGCACACGGACATCCCACGGGAGCGACGCACACCGAACAGGTGTTATGTCGGAGGTAGACGGCCGATAGTATAGAACGCACGATGCTAGCCGCTGCCGGACCCAACCGAGCTGATCCACACGATGCGCTCAGCCATGGTCACCGCGTTTGAGCAGCGTGGTTCAAGCATGAAGGCCCGCTACCAGCGCTGCCGCACGATCTGTACGTTCAGCCGCAGCTCGCTGCCATCCGCAAACGTCAGCACCAGCTGCCGGCAGCCCGCCGGCCACGCCTTGTCTGTCTTCCAGACATACACGTAGCGCTAGTCGTTCGCCTGCCAGTATCGCCCATCGGAGACTGCTTCGGACCCAGCCAGCGACGCCCGCGTTCCTACCCCTTCTGCATCATCACGCCGTGGCGGTGGGGGCCGTAGTAGTCCGGGGTCAGGCCGACGTCGCGGTAGCCAAGTGAGGTGTAGAGCGCGATGGCCGCGTCGTTCTTCTGGTCGACCATCAACACCATGCGCCGGGGTGGCAGGAGGGCCTCGGCAGTAAGCATCAGGTCACGCGCGATGCCCAACCGGCGGTAACGAGGGTCGACGCAGATGTTGAGGATACGCCCGTGGGCAGTGCGACCACGCCGTTCGTCGGCAATGATCATGCCGGCCGGTACGTTCCCGGCGCGCGCCACCAGGATCAGCACACGCGGGGCGAGCCAGAGGCTGGCCAGGGTCAACAGCCCGTAGCCGTGGTGGTGGGTGAACCCCCGGCGCTGGAGACGCGCCAGGGCCGGCAGGTCGGAGAAACGCGCCCAGCCCACGACAACCGCCCCAGCCTGCTGTACCGGCGCACTTCTGGAGCGCGTCGCATCCACCCGGGCGAGGTCTGCCGTCATCGTTCGCACCCCCTCCGCACCACTGCCGCAGAGGATACTCCTGTTGGCGGCAGGGGTCACCCCCGCGCCACCGCCCGCGCGCCGCTCCAGACCCCGGCAGCCGATAACCCGGCGATCGCCCCAGCAAGCGCCGCCGCGCCGAGCGGGCCGCTGCCGACGCCCGCCAGACGCACCAGTAGCCCACAGGCCAACCCAACCAGCAACGCCGCCAGGCCACTCCAGCGGGGTGGCAGGCCAGCCTGTTTGCACACCTGCACCACCCCCACCACCAATGGCACGACAACCGCCCACAGCGTTGCGTCGATCGCTGTCATGCAGCACCTCGCATCGCCAGGGCCTCCGCCCCCAGGCGGCGCAGCAGCACCTTCCAGGGGTCATCGTTCTCCGGGTGCCACTCGAACACGGCCCGCTCGAAATACTGCACCGTGCGGCCTCCTTCGCGCAGTTCATCGGTCAGCGGGTAGCCGAACAGCGCCAGGCCGCCCCGCTCGCGCCAGTAGGCCCAGAACGCTCCCCCGACATAGTGTCCGGTTTCCCCGAACCACTGACCATCGGCCATTGCACCCTCCTCATCCAGGTTGCCCAGATACCCGTGCCGGTAGGGCCAGACGAAATCGGCCATCAGCGTGCCGGGGCAGGCGGTTGGCGCGAGCTCCTGATGCCCCCACACCTCGGCCAGAGGCGTGCCGGTCGCCGCGCGCCAGTCATCACAGATGCGCCGCAGGGTTGCCAGTTGCGCGCTGGTCGCGCGTTGCTCACCCCCCAGCGGCAGGTGCACGCTCAGGGCCAGCGCGTTCTGCGGCCAGGCCCCGCAGTGCCAGAGCACCGCTTCCAGGTCGCGACAGAGGTAGGCCACACCGTCCGCCCCCACCGCCACGTGGTACATCAGCCCGTCGCCACGCAGCGGCGGCCTGCCCGCGCCGGCCCAATCCTTGGCAACGTGGTAGCGTGCTTCGGCCTGCAGCACCGCCAGGGTATTGCTGCGGTCTGCCACCGGCGGGCCGGAGTAGTGCACCACCAGCCCACGCTTTTCGTGCAGTGCGCGCCGCTCGTGTGGCCCGGCGGCAACACCGTCCGCCGGGGTGCGGGTCGCCAGCAGGCCGCGCACATCGCGCAACCCCGCCAGCAACGTGCCGTATGGCCCGGCTGCCGCCAGCCAGCCGTTCATGCGCCGCACAACACGCTCGGCATAGGCCGCGCCATCCCCTTCGGTCCAAATCGCCAGCACCGCGCCAATCGTCGTGCGCCCCTCCGTGACGTAGCGGTAGGTCGGGTCGGTTACCCGGTAGAGGCCATCGCGCAGCGAATCAAGCACATCGCGGTAGCGCACGTAGGGCGAACGGCGCACCGGGTCCACCACGATCTCCCAACCGCGCAGGCTGGGGTCGCGCACCGTGCGGGCGTTGGTCCAGCTATTCGTCCCACAGCGCCAAAGCACACTGTTGCGGTTGGCCCCATAGCCATGTTCCTCGGCGGCAATCGCCAGCCAGACAGCCGGGTCCTGCCCCGCCGCCACGATCAGGTCGTAGATTTCCCCGGCCTGCTCCAGCCAGGGCGACCCGGCCCCGCGCAACACGTCAACGAACGCGCTGCGGGCAATGCGCGGCGCGGCAACAAAGGGCGCGCTACTCGTCAGCATGTGCATCTCCATCTTTCCTCGCAGGAGAGGGTGGTGCGGTCACACCTCCACCAGCGTCACCTCCAGCAGGGTGTCGGAGCCAACGTCGCCCTGCCCGGCCGGCTTGGGCCACTCCTCACGCAGGCCGATCATCCGCACGGTGCGCTCCAGCCCAGTGTCAGCGTCATCGACATCGCGGAAGGTCACCGTGTCGGCGGATTCCCAGAGCGCCCAGAGTGCTGTGCGGATCTGCTGGCCGCTGCGGTTGTCCAACGCGCCGGCCCGGTTCACCCCCTTGGGGCGAGCATGCACCTTGAACTGCCAGCGGCGGCGGCGCACCGAATCGTTCAGCAGCTCGTACTCCAGCCACACCGCCACAACCTGCGGCGGCAGGCCACTGTTGCGGCTTACCGTCACCTTCACCAGCACCTGGTTGGCGGTGACCGACAGCGGGTATTCGACCGTGGCGCTGTCGTCGGTTACCGTCACGGCGCTGCCGGCGTTCACCCAGCTCTGCCCAGCATCGCTGCTGGTGCTGACGGCGACATCCCAACTGCCGACGTTCCAGCCATCGCTGCGCAGGAACTCCACCCCCACCCGCCGCCAGAACTTGCGCCGGTCCGGCTCCTGGGCATCCAGCGCCGGAGTAACGACCTCGAACGGCGAGAGCAGGGTGCTGGCGCTGTAGCGGTCTTCCAGGTCGAGCGCCCAGGCGTTGGCGCTGGATACCTGATGGACGACCAGTTGCCCCTTGCCGCTCGCCGCCGGGTCATCGAAGGTGTTGGTGGCCGAGGATTCGATGCGCCACCAGCCGGCGCCATTGAAGGCCCACAGCTCGTAGCGCGCACTGTTGCCCAGCGGCGAGAGCGACACGTACAGCACGTTGTTGACCACCGCCGCCCCGAACGTGGCCGAGCCTTCCAGCCCGGCGTGGCGCCAGCGGTCACCGGCCGCGTCGTAGTAGATCACCGTCTTGCCCGCCCAGGTGTACAGCCGCCCGGCATAGACCAGCAGCCAGGCGTAGTCGTCGCTGGCCGACTGGTACGGCGCGATCGAGCCCCACGAGTTGGGGGTGAAGGTGTTGCCGCTGGCCCCCAGCCAGACCCCCGGAAAGCGCATCAGCCCGCCGTCTGTCGCGATGTAGAGCGCATCCGGCCCAGCGGCCCAGTTGAGGAACGCCCCTTGCAGGAAGAACTGCTGGTGCGTTGTGCCAGCGCCATCCAGGAACGACCGCACCACCGTCCGGTTGGCGACATCGACCGTCCAGACCCCGCCGCCGTAGGCGATCATCGCACCGTAGCTCTTCTTACCCGTCCCCAGCGCCGACGCGGTCAGCGTCCCACTGCCGGAGTCGTTCCACTTCTTCACATCGGCCGCCCCGTCGAACGCCAGGTACAGGTCGCCGTTCCAGGCGCACATGCCGGTGACGGTAGCGCCCAGTGCGCTGGTACGCAGGCTCGGCGCGTTGGCGAGGTTGCGGTCCCAGCGGTAGAGCCGGGCGCCGAGCGCCAGGTAGTAGTAGCTGGCGGTGCTGGCACTGAAGCGGGCCGCGCTGGTGCTGAAGAAGCCGCCACTGATGGCCTGCCGGGCGGGGTGGGCGCCGACCGCGTTCAGCGCCATTGGCCAAGGAGCGGGAAACGCCCCCAGCCCGGAGAGCAGCCCGGCCCGTTCGTTGCCGGCCCCGCGCACCGTGCGGGCGTAGCCCTGGCCCACGCTGAAATCCCCCACCCGCTGCCGCCCCAGCCGCGAATCGACGATCCCATCGTGCCCCGCCCGGTAGCTCCCCGGCACGAGCATGTACCCCTCGCCAGCGAGGGTGATGTCCCAATCGGGCATTCGTTGGCCTTTCGTTGGCTGTGAGCTGTCAGATGTCAGCTATGAGCGGTGAGTGGTGAGCAGTGAGCAGTGAGTTGTGAGCGGTGAGTGGTGAGCGGTGAGCAGTCAGGTTCCTTGGGACTAGAGGTGCGTTTCGTCTGCACATACAATGTAGTTGGCGGTGTTCAATTGAGTACTGAAAGCTCACAGCTCACAGCTCATGGCTCACAGCTCATGGCTCACAGCTCATGGCTCACAGCTCATGGCTCACAGCTCACAGCTCACAGCTCATGGCTCACAGCTCATGGCTCACAGCTCATGGCTCACAGCTCATGGCTCACAGCTCATGGCTCACAGCTCATGGCT
>QEUZ01000081.1 GCA_003577355.1 Chloroflexota bacterium
CGCTGGCGCAGGTCCAGACTGTACGCGCGCATGCTGCTCCCTCCCTTCCCAGGCGGACAGCATGACAGCCTGTCAATCATTTCGCAAGACGCTTTAGGGTGTGCGCCGTGCCAGTGTTCTTGGCCAGGCTCGAAAAACACGCGGTCTCCTGGGCGGATCACCTCGACTGGTCCTCCCCGACGTTGACAAACGCCGACACCTTCGACGACGTAGATCGTTTGGCCATTTGGGTGCGTAT
This sequence comes from Chloroflexota bacterium, assembly GCA_003577355.1. Classification (GTDB taxonomy): domain Bacteria; phylum Chloroflexota; class Chloroflexia; order Thermomicrobiales; family CFX8; genus CFX8. Next base: position 239 of record QEUZ01000081.1, read on the forward strand.
GCCAGTTCGTGCGCGACCCGGGGGTGAAGTACACAGCGTTGGCGTGCACTTGTGATGGACCAATTGGCTCTGCAACGCGGTCGGCGTAAACGAGTCCGGTAAAGTTGCTCTTCGGCTGCGTAACGGTCGGCACGGTGTTGCGGGTGATCCGCATCGGCACGCTCCTCCCATCATACCTGTCTCGTAAAACCCAGCAGTGACGGTTCGCAACGATAAGGCGGCACACCGTTGACCCCTGGCCAGTCAATCCAACATGCCAGAGGGCTCCAAACCACGCTCGAACGACGCGACGCCATCGGAATGCGACTCACCCCCGTTGCCGGATCGCCGATCGACAGCCCATGGCTGCCACCTATCTCCCTTGGAAGTTCGCTTCCCGCCGTTCGATCGTTGCGGCGAGTCCTTCCTTGGCATCTTCTGTGCGTCCGCAAATCTCACCGGAGCGACGTTCGTTGCGCAACGCATCTTCTATGTTCAAGTACGCGTTCTGGCGGATGTTTTCCTTTGACAATCCGATTGCGATGGTCGGCCCCTTGGCGAGCCGGCCGGCAAGCTCCTTCGCCGTTGGGAGTAGCTCCTCAGGCTCGACCAGCGCGTTCAGCAGCCCGATGCGGTTTGCCTCTTCAGCATCGATGATCCTGCCGGTGTAGATCATCTCCATCGCGCGAGCTTCACCGATGAGGCGAGGCAGGAGGAACGAACCGCCTGCATCCGGGCAGTACCCCAAGCGAATATACGCTTGACCGAACCTGGCCTTTGTTGATGCCACGCGCAGGTCGGACGCCAGGGCGATGTCGCAGCCGGCTCCGACGGCAACTCCGTTGACAGCAGCGACAACCGGCTTCGGGAGACGATAGATGCGCATGATCAGCGAGTGCGCCAGGTCGATCCAGCCTGCCCCCGGCTCTTCCTCGCTTGAGCCAGCGTCCCACTCTTTCACATCGGCGCCTGCCGAGAACCCGCGCCCGGCTCCGGTAATCAAGAGGCACCGCACGCCCGGGTCAAAGGCTGCCCGCTGAACGGCGTCGTTCAGTTCCCGAAGATGCGCTCGATTGAGTGCATTTAGCGCTTCCGGTCGGTTGAGCGTAATGCAGGCAACGCCACCGTCGCGTTCCCACAGGATGTTCTGGTAGTCCATTCGTCCCTCAATCTCTACCGCGAAACGCGGAACCTTACGACGATGAATCGGCTATCGTGGAGACGCCGGGCGTACAACAACCCCGTTACGCCCCTTCCCTGAACTGGACGCGTCATCGTGCGAGAACCTACTCCCGAGGAGGCGCTTGGTCAAGAGCCGCGCACCGCGATGGGAATGCCTGTGCGTGCATGCGCGGCGTATACTCGGCGATCAGGCTTGGGATCTTGCGCATGACGGGGAGGTCGAAACACATGGACTTGCGGTACACGCCAGAGGACGAGGCGTTCAGGGAGCAAGTGCGCTCCTGGCTCGCCGCTAACGCTCCCCGCGCGCCGCTCCGCACGACCGAGGAGAAACGCGCTTGGCACCGCAAGCTCTACGAGGCTGGCTATATTGGCATGGGCTGGCCGAAGGCATACGGCGGACGCGAGGCACGACCAATCGAGCAGGCGATTGTGATCGAAGAGATGGCACGCGCGAACGCGCCTGGCTCGATCAACTGGGCCGGCCTCGGACTCGTCGGCCCGACCCTCATCCATCATGGCACGGACGCACAGCGCGAGCGGTACATACGCAACATCCTGCTCGGCGACGAGATCTGGTGTCAGCTGTACTCGGAACCGAACGCCGGCTCCGACCTTGCTGCATTGCAGTGTCGCGCCGACATCGACGGGGACGAGTTCGTCGTCAACGGCCAGAAAATCTGGACCAGCACCGCGCCAGACGCCGACATGGGTATTCTGCTGGTGCGCACCGACCGCAATGCGCCAAAGCACCAGGGGATCTCGTACCTTATGGTCGACATGCATCAGCCGGGGATTGAGGTACGCCCCCTGCGCCAGATTACCGGCATCCAAGACGAGTTTGCCGAAGTGTTCTTCAGCAACGTGCGCGTGCCGGCGGATAACCTGATCGGCGAGCTCAACACCGGCTGGCGCATCGCGCAAACGACCCTCTCCTACGAGCGTGGCGGCGACACAATGGGCATCGTCGCGCGCCTGCAGCAGTCAGTCGAACGACTCCTTCAAATTACAGCCCGACCGCTCCCGGACGGCACACGGGCCATCGACGATCCACTGACCCGCCAGAAGCTTGGGCAGATCGTCGCCGAGGTCGAGGTGTTGCGGTATGCATCGTTACGCATCATCTCGACGCTTGAGAAAGGCAACCAGCCCGGCCCAGAATCGTCGATTGCCAAGTTGCACTACTCGGAAATGGACAAGCGGGTCAATGCGTTGATCCTCGATATCCTCGGCCCCTATGGTCAGATCACTGCGGGGGCGCCTGCCGATCTGGCGCACTCGCCGGATAGCATGGATTCCGACCACGGCAACTGGCCGTATCTGTTCTTGCATCCCTTTGCCGAAACGATTTACGCCGGTTCGTCTGAAATCCAGAAGAACATCATCGGTGAACGGGTCCTGGGCCTTCCGAAGGAAGTGCGTGCCGACCGCATGAACCGCTAGCCGCAGGCTGCGCGAACCACTTCTTGGCCGCGCTCTGCCGGTAGCGCGCAGAGCGCTGCTTCACCACGCGCGTTTCCCGGCCGTTCCGGGCCGCCACGCTCACCCATGTCTCTGCAACGCGAAAATTGACAACCTCGTCGAGTCATGACACAGACGTAGGCCCTCGAAACACGAGAGGCGCGTGGTCCCCCTTACACCATTCATCTCATGTCATCCAAGATCGCATCTAGCGCGTATTGGCTGTATCTGAAACGTGCCGGGGGACGGGCCGCTCCGAGGTACGGGAGTACGCCCCGCAGTGGTGCTGCCGGTTTGGCAGCTGAGTTGGACCCTACCCCATGCTGCCACTCCCGGCCGCGCCGCGACGGCGATCAGGCACGGATGTATCGAAGGGAGAGGGGGAAGCCAGAGCATTGTAGCGTGCAATACCCCGGCAGTCGCCATCTGGGTGGCATTTGTCTCTCACGGGTGAAACGATGGTGAGGTACCCACAATGAACCGGACACTACGCATCGGCGTCCCAGCGCTGGTTGCATTGGCGCTGATGGTCGGTATGTCTGCGATGACGATCAGCGCAGCTGACCATCTCGATGCGCCGATTGTCAAGCTCAACGGCAAAGTTGATATCAACGATGTCTACGTGTTCCACCCTGGCGTTGGTGCGCGTCAAAACCTGGACAAGACTGTCTTCATCATGACGGTCAATCCGGCGGCCGGCGTCATCAGCGGCGATAAGTTCCAGACTGGCCGAGCTTATGCCCTGCACATCGACACCGATGGCGATGCCTGGGCGGAAGCAACGATCTGGGCGAGCTTCGGCGCAGTCGATCGCAACGGGCGCCAGACAGTGAAGATTACCTACGAAGCCGAGGGCTGGCGGCACACCCCGACTGCCACGGGCCGCACCGGCTCAACCTTTGCGGCACAGGGCATCAAGGCCGTTGCAGGCACCTTCGACGATCCGTTCTACTTCGACCTGAACAGCTTTAACGATGGCGCAACCTTCTGCCAGCCGGGAGATAGCGACTTCTTCAGAGGGCTCAACACCTCGGCGATTGTCGTCGAAGTGCCAACGTCGTGGTTCCCATCGCCGCAGATCGGCGTCTGGGGCAACACCTATCAGGGCTCCAAAGTCGTCGACCGCATGGGTCGCCCCGCGATCAACACCGTGTTCAACCCGCCGAACCCGTTCGAGCCTTCACCGCCGGACCCGAAGCTGGAGGACGCCTTCAACCAGGGTCACCCATCCAATGACGTGGCCAACTTCAAGCCGGAAGTGGTTGACACCCTCACGTTGTTGTTCAGCTTGAACGACGCTACCGACCTGAACACGGCAGACGACGGCCCGAAGATCCAGGCGCTTGCCGGCTTCCTGCTGCCAGACATCCTGACGGTGGACCTCTCCAAGCAAACCGCGTACCCCAACGGCCGCGGGCTCCCGGACGATGTCATCGACATCTCGCTCGGACTCATTACCGAAGGGCTGATCACGACGGACTGTGTCGGGAACACGTCGACATTCAACCTCTACGCCTTCCCGTACCTGCAGAAAGCCAACTAATCGCCTGACTCGCAGCCTGGGCTGGCTTATCGCGTAGGTAGGCCCGCCCAGGCCACCCGAAACATGGAGCTATGTCTTCTCGGCAGCTGGTCCTCCTTCCACTCATCGCTGTCACGATCATCGCGGGGTCATATTTTGTCGCTCACGCGAGAAGTCGAACCACGACCGATGCGGTCGACCGCCTCCTCTTCGAGCTGGCCGACCAGCCGAGTCCGGCCAATGCAGTGGCGACCTGGAGCGGACGCGCCGCTGCTAACCCCAATGGGTTCATCGAGTTGACGAACCTCGGAAACGCGCACATGCGTGTCGCGCGCGCGACTGGCGACATCAGCGCCTACCAGCGCGCCGAAGAAGCGTACCGCCGCGCACTGGCGATGCGGCCAGACTACTACCCAGCCGGCACAGGGCTGGCGGCGACGTTACTGGCCCTGCACGAGTTTGATGCGGCGTTGCACCTCGCCGAGACGTTCACATTGGATGGGCGAAACCCCGCGGCGCTTGCTCTGGTCGGGGATGTCTACCTTGCTCTGGGCGACTACTCCAGCGCGGAAGCAATCTACGCACAGGTCGCGGAATCCGGCGGAGAAGAGATGGTGCTCACACGCCGCGCACAATTGGCATGGTTGCATGGCGACCCGCAAGAAGCGCTGTCGTTGCTACGGCAGGCGACCGCAAGCGCCGATGCAGCCGGGGACTACCGCGAGAACCTCGTCTGGCTGCGTTGTCAGCTTGGAGACCTCGAGTTCCGCACTGGTGATCTCGACGCAGCGGAGCACGCCTTTCGGCAAGCGCTGAAACTGGCGCCAACCGACCACATTGCTCTTGCTGGGTTGGCGCGTGTCGCAGCAGCGCGTGGCGAGCTCGCTGATGCGCGTGCGCTGTACGAGCAGTCAGTCGCCATCGTCCCGCTGCCAGACACGCTTGCACAGCTTGGCGATGTGGCCAGCGCGCAGGGCGACACAGCGGCCGCGCAACAGTACTACGACACGGTGCTGTTCATTGGGTCGCTCGATGGAGAGAGCGAACAGGTCTATAACCGTCAGCTGGCGTTGTTCCTGGCGAATCACGGCATCGACCCTGACCGCGCTGTGGACCTGACAGAACGCGAGCATCAGCTCCGCGCCGACGTCTATGGCGACGATGCACTGGCTTGGGCACTCTACGCCGCTGGCGATGCCGAACGTGCCATGAGCTACATCGAGTCGGCATTGCGACTCGGCACCCGCGATGCGCTGCTGCACTACCATGCCGGTATGATTGCCCTGGCGGTGGGACGGTTCAGCGACGCATCCGCGCACCTCACAACCGCATTAGACATCAACCCGCACTTCGACCTCGTCCAGGCGCGGATCGCACGCGAGACGTTGGCGGAGCTGGAATCTCGCTGACGACGCCTGCTTGTGTATAGACTCCCAGGTAGCGTGCTGGAAGACGTGCTGGGGGGAGAGGAGCAGGTCGTGCGCATTCGAGCGGTGAGCGCCGCGTTGTTGACGCTTCTTGTTGTCGTCCTGGCCGGTTGTGGTGGTGACCCGGCGCCCACTGCTACGCCCCTCCCACCCACAGCAACGTCGCAACCAACATCGGTCGTGGTGACATTCCGCGTCGCCGGCGTGGAGGAGTACCGCATCGAGCTGATCGACCCGCAGCTCATCGCGGTCGCACAGAAGCTACTGGCCGGTGAAGAGGCGCCGAAAATCCCCAACGGTCTGGTCGTCCGTGGAGATCCTGGGGTGAACGTCGGGTACACCTGGCACATCGACCCTAACTCAGTGGAGATTGTCGATGTCGCTATAGAAGTGTGCGATGGTTTGCCGTCGTTTGTGGAACGAGGCGAGGTCACGTCGGACCGCTATTGCCCGTGGGACGCCCAAGTTATTGCGATTGAACCGCGCCAATGAGCCTGATTCGGGAAGGTTCATGCCAACGCGTGGCCGAATCGGTCATCATCCAACCCGTTCTCTGCTTCCACGGGTACGTGTTCTCGGCTAGAATGCCTCCGGCGTTCGCACTCGGTTGGACGGTCGACGCGGCGTCGCTCTCGTCCGCAGGCTGAATAGCCCCGAGGAGTCGATTGATGACGCGACCAGTAGATGACCTCGACCGCGCTATCATCCGCTACCTGCAACAGGATGGCCGCATGGCCAGCGCGGAGATCGCCCGGCGCTTGAACGTGGCGGAACGGACCGTTCGCGCGCGCATCGACCGCCTGATAGCTGATGATGTGATTCAACTCGTGGCCCGGATCCAGCCAGCAACGGTTGGCTACGGCGTCACGGCCGACGTGTTCCTGGAGGTCGAATCCGGTCGCATCCAGGAGGTGGCGACAATCATCGCGGCACGGCCAGAGGTTGGGTACGTGGGATTAACGACCGGCGACCGAGACATCTCGATCCAGATCCACGCTCCGTCCGTCGAAGCCCTGTACGAGATCGTCACAGATGACCTCGGCCGCATCCCTGGCGTGGTACGCACCAAGACCTTCATCATTCCGAAGATCATCAAGACACACTTCGACTTTCTTGAATCCGGCGCCGAGGAGCTGTTGGCACGCACGCAGAACGGTACTTAGCCGTTTCCACAAACCGAATGTCAGCGAGGAAGAGTCAATGAGCCTAGCAGAACGTGTCGTCGTATCGCCTGAGTTGGATGCCTGGTTGCGCGAAACGCGCCGGATGATCCACGTCCAACCGGAGACGATGCTCGAAGAGTTCCAAACGTCTGCGCTTGTCCAAAAGCAGCTGACCGAGCTTGGCGTAACGTTCCGGTCCGGTGTCGGTGGAGACGGGCGTCCGCTCTACCTGTCGGTGGAACAACTGATGCGCGCGGGCATCACACCCGGCCCAACGACCGGTGGAACCGGGGTTCTTGGCGAGATCCGCGGTACCCGGACTGGCGCTGGCGGCAAGTGCGTGCTGCTCCGCGCCGACATGGATGCACTGCCGATGGAGGAGGACAACGATGTCCCGTACCGCTCGCGAGTTGCCGGGAAGATGCACGCCTGTGGCCATGACGCGCACACAACGATTTTGATGGGAGTTGCCGAGGTCCTGATGGCCAATCGTGACCGGTTCGATGGCACGGTGAAGCTGATGTTCCAGCCAGGCGAGGAGGGGGCTGGCGGAGCGGCTGCGATGATCAATGACGGCATCCTGGAGGATCCCGCTGTCGATGCTGCCTTTGCACTGCACGTTTCGCCTGGCGCTCGCGCCGGCCAAATGACCGTGACTGAAGGCCCGACTGCCGCGGCTGCCGACTTCTTCGAGATCGTCGTCACCGGCCGCGGTGGTCACGCCGCGATGCCCCATACCGCAGTCGACTCCACCTTGGTTGCCGCCCACATCATGATCGCATTACAGGCGCTTGTCAGCCGCGAGACGAACCCGTTCGACAGCGCCGTGGTAACCGTCGGCAAGCTTCAAGCCGGGACCGCCACAAACATCATCCCGCACACTGCGTCCCTCTCCGGCACAGTACGCACCTTTGACGAAGCCGTGCGCGGGACGATCGAGCGACGGATGGCCGAGCTGGCATCGGGTATCGCCGCAGGGTTCGGTGCAAGCGCCGAGACGGTGTACCTGCGCGGTTACCCAGCAATGCATTGTCATCCCGAAGCCGTACAGCTGGCCCGAGAGGTTGCCGTTGAGCTCCTGGGTGCGGACAACGTCTGGGATGCGCCACCGATGATGGCCGGGGAAGATATGGCGTTTGTGACCGCGCGCGTGCCGGGGTGCATGCTCGGCCTCGGCGTCGCCAACCCAGACCGTGGGATCATCTATCCTCCCCACCATCCACGCTTTGATCTTGATGAAGACGCCTTAGCAGTTGGTGTGCGCGTGATGTCCGGCATAGCGTTGCGGTTCCTCGAGGCGGATGTCTGAGGAGCGACGAGTGACGAGTAATTCGTGATTTGAACGTCTCTGGCTAATGCGCTCTACTCCGTTGATTCGAGCTACCCCGACCGGACATGGGACGGCGGTTGGAACACACGGACGTTCGTCTGTACGCCTTTGCACGTTCAGATAACGCGAATCTCCCCTCGCATGGGACGTAGTAACTTCGGTTGAGGATGTTCAGCACGGGCCAACCCGTGGGAACGTAGACAGCGGCTGGCCGGTCGCATACGATGAGTGCGCGACGGCAAGAGCGCGACATGCAGATCGCCAAACGCGAATCGGGCCGCGGTTCGCAACTCGCCTGACCGGAGTTGGCACATGCTCCTATATTTGGCTATCGCCCTCGTCGGAGTATTGTTCCTGGTTGCGTCGGCGATTCTCGGCGAAGTGCTCGATGTCTTGCACCTGGACACCGACGATGGCGCCAGTCCATTTTCCGCGAAGGTCATCGCCGCGGCACTGACCGCGTTCGGCGCCACTGGCATGATCACGACAGCAGCGGATTGGGCTACTGCGCTTGGCGCAGTCACCAGTGGCATCGTAGCGTTGCTCGTTGGCGCGTCCGTCTGGTGGGTGACGTCGGCGCTGTATCGCCAAACAGCATCGACCGATGTGTCGATGTCCGCAATGCGCGGACGATTGGCGGAAGTAACGATTGGCATCCCGGCCGGCTCCGTCGGCGAAGTGCTGCTGACGACGGCCGGCGGCACTCGCGCGATGATCGCGCGCTCGGCCGACGGCGCCGCGATACCACACGGAGAAACTGTTCGTATTGTCGAAACCGTCGGCAACACCGTGATTGTTGAGCGCACTCAGGCGCAACCGGACCCGACTCCGGCGCGTGCCAGCGGAGGCGAAAGCGGAGGATCGCATGGCTGATTTCATTGTCTGGGTCGTCGCAATTCTCTTCCTGTTGATCGTCCTCGCCGCGATCGTCGGCATTGTCAGTTCCAACATCATCAAAGTTCCGCCTAGCACAGTCGCAATCTTCTCAGGACGCAAGCGCCACATGACCGACCCGCAGACGGGCGAACGGGTGACCGTCGGCTACCGCATTGTCAAGGGTGGGTCAGGCGTGCGTATCCCGATTTGGGAGCGGGTCGATTACCTCTCGTTGAACGTGATCACCATCCCGCTCAAGATCTCGTCCGCGTATACCAAGGAAGGCGTGCCAGTATCCGTTGACGCTGTCGCTAACGTGAAGATCGGTTCAGACGATGTATCCATTGGCAACGCGATCGAGCGGTTCCTTGGCATGAACCCGGACCAAATTCAGAACGTCATTTTCCAGACAATGGAAGGGCACCTGCGATCAATCCTCGGCACACTGACGGTCGAAGAGATCAACACCGACCGGCAGGCGTTCGCACAGCGCATGACCGCTGAGTCGGCGCAGGATTTACGGCGCATGGGTATCGACATCGACGTCTTGACCATCCAGCAGATCAGCGATCCAAACGGCTACCTGGAAGCGCTCGGCCAGAAACGCACCGCCGAGGTGAAGCGCGACGCTGAAATAGGCCGGGCCGAGGCCGACCGTGACGCCCGCCAGCGTTCCGCCGCAGCGCGGCAAGAGGCAGCGACAGCCGAAGCGCGGGCGGAAGCGGAAATCGCGTCCGCTCAGCGCGATACAAACGTAGCCAAAGCCCAGTACGAAGCCGCCGTACTATCGGAACAGGCACGTGCTGCTCAGGCAGGCCCGCTCGCCCAAGCGGAATCCCAGCGACAAGTCGTTGTCGCACAACAGAATGTTGAAAAGGCGCGTACCGAAGCTGCGATTGCCGTGCAGGAGATGGAAGCGCGGCGCAAAGAGAAGGAACTGGAAGCCACCGTCCTGAAACAGGCAGAGGCGGAACGGCAGGCCACCGTCATCACTGCTGAAGGCGCGAAACAGGCGGCGATCCTTGAGGCGCAGGGTGACCAACAAGCGATCGTCACTCGTGCGGAGGCGCAATCACGAGAACGCGAACTACTCGGCGCAGGTGAGGCGGCCCGCATCCGGCAGGTTGGTGCGGCCGATGCCGATGCCAAGAAAGCCTTGGCCGATGCGACCCGTATCGAGCTCCTTGCTCAGGCGGAAGGAACGCGCGCCAAGCTCCTTGCCGAAGCCGAGGGGACACGCGCAGCCCTGCTGGCGGAAGCGGAAGGCAAGACAGAGCTCGCCAACGCACTCAACGCCTACGGCCCAGAAGCGATTCGGCTGCTGATGTACCAGTCGTTCATCGAACAGCTGCCGAAGGTTGTTGAAGCAGCTGCCATGCCGCTCTCGCAGATCGACCGCCTCGTCCTCATCGACAGCGGCAACGGTAACGGACACAATGGCAGTGGCACCCTCGGACGGTATGCCAACGAGCTACCAACCATTGTCGAACGCATGACCGAGAGCTTTGCTGCCGTCACCGGTGTTGACCTGAAGCAGCTTGCCAAAGATCGCCTGGGGGTCGAGAGCGAGTCAAAAGAGGCCGAACGCACGATCATCGAGCCGGAACCGGTTCCGACCGGGCGGGGGGACTAGATCGCTCATACTCCGGCTCGCTTCGCCGCAGGAACCGACTGCAGCCCTGCTACCGCTGCTACGCGGGAAAGCGAGCAGGGCTGCGTTGAACAACCTCACTCGACTTCGAGGATCATCTCGATCTCGACAGGGATCCGCATCGGCAGCGCCGCCATTCCAACTGCAGACCTCGCGTGTCGCCCCGCCTCGCCGAAGACCTCGACCATCAGGTCAGAGAAACCGTTGATGACCGCCGGCTGGTCGCCGAACCCGTCTGCCGAGTTGACCATACCGAGGACTTTTACGATGCGCTTCACCCGGTCGAGGCTTCCAAGCGCTTCTCGTGTCGATGCCAGAAGGTTGAGCCCGGTCGACCGTGCCGCCTTGTAGGCCTCCTCGACCGAAACCTCCGTCGGCACACTACCGGCCCACGGCTCAACTCCGTTGCGATCGGGGCCGTGTCCCGACAAGAACAGCAGGTTTCCTACGCGCACATAGCGCACGTAGTTCGCGACTGGTGCAGGCGGATTGGGAAGCTCGATCCCAAGCTCCTGCAAGCGTGCTTCAGCGCCCATGCAATGTCCCTCCACTCGTTCCACGCCGAACGCGGCGTCTGCTATCTTCACCGAGTCGCGCCAGCACAGCAACCCATGCTGCGGCGGTCGAGGAGGGGACCAGCGTTGAGGATCACGTTTTTTGCACCAACATTTGTTGGCTATCTCGGCTGGCCGGAGGCGCTCTACGCCCGAGGGCTTGCCCATGCCCTCGCACACGCGGGGCATACCGTTCGCGCGCTAGAGGAACGCCGCAACCGCCATATGACCCAGACTCTGGAACGAGCCGGTGCTACTCCCGCGCGCGAGTTCTTTACCGCATTTCAGGCGCTGCAATACACCACATACGAACCCGTTCGTGGCGCGCGGTTGACCGAGTGGACGGCTCGTGAGCTTGCGCTTGTTGACGTTGCAGTCGTCACGCAAGGAACCGCGCCGGACCTCATCGATCAGATTGCCGCTATCTCCCGTGAGGGGCTCCTTCGCGTGTACCTCACGTTCGAACAAGGCAACTGCATCAGCGAGGCTGCCCGCGCGCTTGATGCGATCTTCGCTCCCAGCAGCAATGCGGCCGGCTTCCACGTTCCAACCACCGTTGACCCGCGCGATGCAGCATTAGCGGCGTCGCTTGGCTTGCAGGTGGTGTCCGACGACCCGGAACACGTCGTTGGGGCGTTCGTTGCAGCAGTCGGCAGCGCTCGCAGTGGAAAAACGCACTACACGCCTTGGGCCAACCACGCCTCGAACTGAGGCTGGATTGCGTCAAAATGCTTGAACCAAAACTCGTGGTCAACGACGAATTGCTGCGCGCGCGGACCGGGGGCCGTTGGCAGATGGTCGGAGATTTCGGCAGGTAGGTAGTCGAACGCCCTGCGGTTGACCGGCCCAAACGGGGCAAATGTCGCAAACGCCGCACACACTTCCGGCCGGGTCGCAAAGTTGATGAAATCCATAGCCACATCCCGGTTCGGCGCTCCACGCGGCACGACCCAGGAATCTCCCGCCAACGCGCCCCCTGACCAGGTCAGTCCTACCTGGGCGCCATCCTGCTGGATTGTCAGGATGCGGTTATGCCAAGCGCTAACCATTGTCAAGTCGCCACTGGTCAGGCTCTGTGCGGCCTGGGCGCCCTGCTCCCAGAACAGCGTTAGCGCTGGCCGGATGCGTTCCAGGCTTGCCAACGCCCGCCCGACATCTAGTGGGTACAATTCATGCTTCGGGACGCCATCGGCTAGTAGCGCAAACTCCATTGTGGTGCGCGGATCGCGGTACAAGCCGCGTGTGCCGGGGAACTGTTCGATATTCCAGAAGTCGGCCCAGCCAGAAGGCGC
>QEUZ01000082.1 GCA_003577355.1 Chloroflexota bacterium
CTCATCCAGGTCGGCAAGGCTTTCCTCGCCAACGTTCGGGATATCGCGGGTAATCTCCTCAGGTCCGAGCTTCGTCTCACGCGCTTCCGTCTCGTACTTTTCGATGTGGATCGACGTGAACACGTCATCCCGGACAAGCCGTTCGCTGAGCAAGATGGCATCCTCGAAGTTGCCACCTTCCCACGGCATGAAGGCGACGAGTACGTTCTGCCCAAGGGCCAGCTCGCCGTGGTCAGTGCTCGACGAATCAGCAATGATGTCGCCGGCCTTGATGACATCCCCAACCGAGACGCTCGGCCGTTGGTTGATGCACGTGTCCTGGTTCGAGCGCACAAACTTCTGTAAGCGGTACTCGTACTCGTAGCCGTCGGCTTCCTCAACGAGGATGCGCTTCGAGGTGACCGAGCGCACAACGCCACCAGCGCGGGCGACGACCACCTGTCCCGAGTCACGCGCGGCGTGATACTCGACACCCGTCCCGACGATCGGCGAATCCGGCCGCAGCAACGGCACCGCCTGCCGCTGCATGTTCGCTCCCATCAGCGCGCGGTTTGCATCGTCGTGTTCCAGGAATGGGATCAACGCCGTTGCGACCGATACGATCTGCTTCGGCGACACGTCCATGTAGTCAATCTGGTCAGGCGGCAGGATCGGGAACTCACCTCGCCCTCGCCGGCACTCGACCCGGTCTTCGAGGAAATATCCGTCTGCATCGAGCTCGGCGTTGGCCTGGGCAATGGTGAAGTGCTCCTCGCGATCGGCAGAGAGGTACTCGATCTTTTCCGATGCGAATGGCTTCACCCGCACCATCGTGAGATCGCTCTTCTTCAAGCGGTTAACCGCCTCTGCATCGAGAGGCGTACCGGCTGGAATGGTCGTGCGGCTGGTCACCTTGGCGTCCTGAACGAGCATACGCCCCAGGAGCAGGTCGGCGTCGGGATGGGGGTTCCCATGACCATCCTTCAACATGATTGTTGAATAGATCCGCCGGTACGGAGTCTCGATGAACCCGTACTCGTTGATCCGGCCGTAGGTCGCCAACGAGCCGATGAGTCCGATGTTCGGGCCTTCGGGCGTCTCGATCGGGCAAATCCGGCCGTAGTGCGAGTGGTGGACGTCACGGACTTCGAACCCTGCGCGGTCGCGGCTCAACCCCCCGGGACCAAGGGCCGATAAACGCCGCTTATGGGTCAACTCCGCCAGCGGGTTCGTCTGGTCCATGAACTGCGACAACTGCGACCCACCGAAGAACTCGCGTACCGCCGCAGTTACCGGCCGGGTTGTGCTGATCAGCCCGTTCGGGGTGACTTGCTCCATGTCCTGGATCGTCATGCGCTCCTTGACGCCGCGTTCCAGTCGCTGGAGGCCGGTGCGCACGTGCATCTGGATCAACTCACCCACCGCGCGGATACGGCGGTTCCCCAGATGGTCGATATCGTCCGGCTCACCGACGCCGTTATTCAGGCGGATCATCTCGGCGATGATCGCGACGAGATCCTCTGGAGTCAGCACGCGCTCGGTCAAGTTCTCATCGCGCCCAAGACGCTTGTTCAGTTTGTACCTGCCCACGCGCGCCAGGTCATAGCGCCGCGCCTCGAAGAACAAGTTCTTCAGAAGATTGGACGCGTTCTCCCGCGTTGGCGGATCGCCTGGCCGCAGCCGGCGGTACAGCTCGACGAGTGCTTCTTCCTTCGTGCGAGTTGGTTCGCGCTCCAGTGTTGTTGCCATGTACTGATGGTCGGGGTTGGTGTCGACGTCGGCGAACATTTCCCGCAACTGCTCGTCGTTGTCGAACCCAATTGCGCGTAGCAAGATGGTCACCGGCAGCTTGCGCTTGCGGTCCACCTTGACCGACAAGACATCGCGGTTCGATGTTTCGAACTCAAGCCAGGCGCCGCGGTTGGGAATGAGCTTTGCCTTGCACAAGCGTCGCCCGCTCGTGGCGTCCTCATCCAATTCAAAGTAGACCCCCGGGGAGCGCACGAGCTGCGATACGACAACGCGTTCGGCCCCATTGATGATGAACGTGCCATGGCCCGTCATCATTGGGAAGTCGCCGAGAAAGATGTCGCTCTCCTTGAGCTCCCCGGTTTCCTTAATAACCAGGCGCACACGGATATACAGTGGCGCCGCGTAAGTCATGTCACGCTGCCGGCAGACCTCCTCGGTCGCCCGTGGCTCTTCGAACCAATGGTCCAGAAAATGGAGCTCCATTTTCTGGTTGTAATCCGTGATTGGCGAGATCTCCGCCAGGAGTTCCTTGAGCCCCTCGGTCTTGAACCATTCGAAGGACGTCAGCTGGATTTGCACCAGGTTCGGCATTTCAAACACAGTTGGAATGCTCGCGAATGTGCGGCGGTTGATTCCGGTGTTGGACACAACCTGCGGAATCGAACGGCCCGAGTTAGGGGTGTTCGGAACACTCTGGACCATCATGTGCTCCTTCTGATCTTGGGGCAAACGTGGATGCTCGCCACGCAGCCCGGCAACGTGGCGATCGATGGCTCATTTGTGAGGGAAAAGCACGACGTGGGAACGCCGAAACCGGAGGGCATAGCATTCCCCTCCCGTCGCCACACTGGTTTCGGATCGATGTCCCGCAATATCAATCTTGTCGCGTTGTACACACTCACGCATCAGCGACCGATGATGATACACCGCAACTGCTCTAGCGTCAATCCCGGTTGACCATCCCAGCACGACACGTACAATCGCGGCAGACAGAGTTCCTGTAACGCCAACCGACCCGAAAGGACGGGTTCCCGTTGATCGACCTGCGCAGCGATACCGTCACTCAACCGACCGATGCAATGCGCGCCGCGATGGCGAACGCTGTCGTCGGCGATGACCAGTACGGCGAAGATCCGAGCGTGCGCGAGCTTGAAGCCCTTGGTGCTCGCTTGCTGGGCAAGGAGGCTGCGGTCTTTGTCGCCAGCGGCACCATGGGCAACCTCGCCGCCCTGCTCGCTTGGTGCGGTCGGGGCGACGAAATCATCATGGGGGACGAGTGCCATATCTTCTGGTACGAATCCGGTGGCGCGGCGGCGCTGGGCGGCATGCCGTTCGCGTTGCTGCCGAATACCCGCACGGGCGAGATCGACCTGGACCGCGTACGCAAGATGATCCGCCAGAAGAACCGCCCCGGTTACCCGCGCACTGGGGTCATCTGCATCGAGAATACGCATAACCGTTGCGGTGGCGTGCCATTGAGGCAGGAGTATCTCACTCAGTTGGCAGCGCTCGCCCGCGAACACGACGTGCCCGTGCACATGGATGGCGCACGTATCTTCAACGCCGCAGCTGCGTTGGATCTACCCGCTGAAGAAATCGCGCGCAATGCCGATTCTGTGCAGTTCTGCCTCACGAAGTGCCTTGCAGCCCCTGTCGGGTCGCTCATCGCTGGGTCGGCCGATTTCGTGCAGCGTGCGCGCGCTGGTCGCAAGATCCTCGGCGGCGCCATGCGCCAAGCCGGAGTGATTGCGGCAGCGGGCATTGTTGCACTCCAGACGATGATCGACCGCTTGCCGGAAGACCACCGCCGCGCACGCAGGCTGGCTGAAGGGTTGGCGCAGATCGACGGCATAACGATCGACCTTGATGTGGTGCAATCCAACATTGTGATCTTCAAAGTCGAGCCGGCGATCGATCAGGCGGAGTTCGTCGCCGCAATGAAGGCGCGCGGAGTGCTCGTCTCCAACTACGGCACGCGGGGCGCCCGCATGGTGACGCACTACGGCATTAGCGATGATGACATTGCCACCGCGCTGGAGGTCGCCCGCACCGTCATGTCTGCTCCGGTGGCCGCTTGATGCATCAGGCGACGACAACGCCCGGCCAAAGCGCCGCCGTTCAACGCGTGGCGCTTGCAGTTGACCACGGCGTCCTCACATTCTCCCGCTATTGGGCGCCAATGCTTGCTGCGGTCGTGGCGCCAATCGTCGCACTGCCGGCACTCGCGCCAATCTTGGAGGCTTCCGGACGCCATCGCACCGCCGATGTCATCTATTTCGTTTACGGCTTCGTTTGCCACCAACGCCCAGAACGCTCGTTACACATTCACGGCGAGCAAATGGCCTTTTGTGCGCGCGACCTTGCGATTACCGGCACGTTCCTGCTCGCGCTCATCATCGCTGCAGTGCTGCCTGTCGTTCGCCGCGTTCAGCCCGGCTCGTTCATCATGGCAAGCGTCGCCTCGTTGCCTATGGCGGTTGACGGCTTCAGTCAACTTTTCGGTTTACGCGAGAGCAATCTCGAATTGCGGCTGCTGACAGGCGCATTGTTCTCGCTTGGTTGGGCATGGTTTGCGATCCCTCGACTCGACGTAGGATTTCGAGAAGTGGTCGCAACTGTCCAGGAGCGCACGAATAGTGGAGTGACCAGTGACCAGTGACGAGTGGTGTGATCGTCCTTGTCTAACGCGCTCTTCGCTAATGGAGCGCGCTGCCTTGACCCGACAGTGGATGGTGGTTGGAACACGAGTGCAGAGCGTTGAATGAGTAACCTCCCTGGCAAACGCATCGTGCTCGGCGTGAGCGGCGGCATCGCTGCCTATAAGGCAGTCGAGCTTGCCAGTCGTCTCGTGCAGGCCCGCGCGCACGTCGATGTCGTTATGACGGAGGCTGCTCGCGAGTTTGTGGCGCCGCTGACGTTCCAAACGATCACCAAGCACCCAGTGCATGGACCCGTTTTCGAAGGCTGGAGCGAGCAAGCGCGTGGTCACGTCTCACTCGCCGAGGAGGCCGATGCCCTGGTCGTTGCACCGGCAACCGCGAATACCATCGCCAAGCTGGCGCTCGGCTTGGCGGACGACATGCTCAGCGTCACCCACCTCGCGGCAACTCCGCGGGGTATCCCATTTGTCGTCGCGCCGGCGATGGAACCCCATATGTTCCAGCATGTCGCAACCCAGTCCCATCTTGCAACTCTGCGGTCTCGCGGGGCGCAGATTGTTGGCCCGGCACACGGTCGGCTGGCGAGCGGCGCCGTTGGGCTAGGACGCATGTCCCCACCGGAGGAGATTGTCGCCGCGCTCGACCTGGCGCTGGGAGCAGCCGGCGCCTTATCCGGTCGTCGTATTGTCGTGAGCGCCGGAGGCACGCAGGAGGCGCTCGACCCCGTGCGCGTCCTGACCAACCGCTCGAGCGGCAAGATGGGGTACGCGATCGCACAGGCATCCTTGCATGCTGGTGCAGATGTCACGCTCATCAGTACGCCAACGGGTTTGCCGGTTCCGTTCGGGGCCAAGCTTGTCCCAGTCGTGTCAGCACTGGATCTGCTCAGCGCCGTCGAACAGCACGTCAGCGGAGCAGATGCGCTGATTATGGCTGCGGCGGTTGCCGATTATCGCCCAGCGACGACCGCTGACCACAAGATCAAGAAACACGATGGCCCAATGACGGTTGAGCTTGTGCGCAACCCGGATATTCTTGCCACTGTCGCAACACCGGGCACCCTGCGTGTGGGATTTGCCGCGGAAACGCAAGATATAGAAAGAAACGCGCGGGACAAACTGCAACGCAAGAACCTGGACATGATCGTCGCGAACGACGCGCGCCTGGCAATGGGCAGCGACGACAACGCAGTTACGATCTACTTCCGCGATGGACGCCTCCTCGAGGTTCCGACGGCCCACAAGGATGTCGTGGCAACCCGAATCGTCGAGGCAATCGCCGAACTCCTGGAACCACGCGGCTAAGCAATGGCACTTCGCCCGCTTCGTCCGCGACGGCCGCCCCGCCGCGCAAGCCGCGTGCGGGACGTTCCGATCGTCGTTCTGGTCGCGACCATCGTCGTGGCATGTTGGCTGCGCGCGATCATGGCGCTGCTTGGTGTGGCCGAATGGTTGGCCGCCTGGAGGCTGGTGAACGCCATCACACTCCCAGCCGTCCGCGTGCTACACGCAGCCCCACTGTTCGATGAAGTCATCGTCGCGCGCCTGACCATAGCAGACATCTTCCTTGTGCTGCTGGTCACGGTTGGTGCGATGTTCGCGCTCGCTTCACTTGCGATCCGGCGGGGGGTGGCATAGCCGTTCGACACTCCGGTGGTAGACTCGCCGCACGGCAGAGCTGCCGCAACGTGGTGCGCGTTCGAGAGACAGCGATTGCGGGGGTAAGAACATGACGAGGAACCTTGTACGTGGTGTGCTTGGGCTCGTCCTCGCGGCGGCGGCCACCTGGTTGGCAAACTACATCACAGACATGATCTTCGGCCCGGAAGAGTTCGAAGAGGCCTGAAACGTTGGTAAAGACGCGACGCCGCAATGCGGTTGCGATAGTGAACCCAAACACCGGCGTCGCGTCTCGGCCCCATCTTGCGGAGCTGCTCACGTCGGCTGCCGCTCGGCACAACGTCACACTCACCATTGTCGCAACAACCCATGCCGGCGAAACGGCAGACCTTGCGCGTGCCAACGCCAAGGACGCCGATTTCCTCATTGCTGTCGGCGGCGACGGGACCGTGTCCGACGTCATCACTGGCAGCGTTGGCAGCGCTGTAACGATCGGCATCATTCCAGCCGGCAGCACCAACATGATCGCGAAAGAGCTGGGTATTCCCCGGAACATCCAGCAGGCCGCTGAGATTGCCTTCGGTGCCGGAAGCGTGCGTGCCATCGACATGGCTCGCGTCGGCGATGCGACGACATGCGTCCATATGACTGGCGCAGGCTACGATGCGGAAATCATGGCCCGTGTTGATCCGACCCTCAAGCGACGGTTGCGTTGGGTTGCCTATCTTCCTCCGGCAATTCGCCTGCTGCACTACCCTGGGTTCAACGCAACGATCACTGTCGATGGCAAAACTGTCAGGCGCCATGCGCGGCTCATTCTCTGCGCGCTGGGAGGATCGTTCATTCACCCGCGCTTTCGCGTGGGCGAAGGGATCGACCGGACCGACGGCTGGATCGAAGTTTGCCTCTGGGACCCACCGGGGTTGCTCGCAACACTCACGAGTCTCGGCTGGATTGCGATGGGAAAGCCCGGACGGTCTCGGTGGCTACGTCAAACCCGTGGGAAACGCATCGAGCTATCGGCCGATCGCCCGGTGCCGCTCGAAGTTGATGGAGATCACATCGGCGAGTTGCCAACGGTCATCCAGATATTGGAAGAACAGGTTACGGTCTGTGTCCCATGACCATGCTAGCTGCCAGGAGAATTCAACTTGCTCGATAGATGCGGACCACGTCGCCAAGCTGTAACCGCTGGTCTGCGCCATCGATCAACTTTGGGGAGATCAGGCAAATGTTCTGATGGTTGGGCATATGGGTGTCATTGAACCCACCAACTTCTCCCAGGATCACCCCAGCGACTTCGACGACGTCGTCGAGCAAGATCACCCCGCCGGCGATCACCTCGAAGAAGACCAACAGGGCGACGCGCTCAACGACGGCACCGGGCTTGCATTCGCCATCGGTTGCCATTAGCTCGTGGATCTGTCCCGCGAGTACCGCGCGTGAACGATAGTCTTCGATCGTCAGCCCGCGCTGCGTCGAAACGCCGCACAACACCGCGACGACGCGCCCGAGGACGTCACTCTTGGCAACATATGGATTCGGCCCGAAGACATCGGGGCTGCCTGACAGTGGCATCGCGCTACGGGTAGACGAACGTGGCGTCCCAGGTTTCCCCAAGATCGCCGTAGTCAACGCCGTCGATCCAGATCTGCACCAAATCGGCATTGCCAGAGTTCACGATGATCGATTCTCCGTAGAACACTGCCTCACATCCACTGAGGAGCACGTCTGAGTACAGCACTGCGTCGTCAACGGTAACGTCTACCCAGACATCAGCGTGCGCCCATAGAACAAACGCATGGCTTCCCTCGCCCATGACGATTGTCTCAGTGGTGCAGTCCCCGGCAGCATCGGTGGATTCGGTCGGGGTGTCCGCTGCACTTGCGAGCTCCGGCGTCGGCGTCGATTCAGTAGCTGCCTGCACGGAATCGGCGGCCGTTGGCGACGCCGCTTGCTGCACTGCCGGATTCGTCGGTGTCACGGTGCTGGAGCCACCGCCCTGCGCAGAGACAGTTGGAACCTGGCTCAGCAACGACGTTGCAACCGGCGTCACCGTCGCGATACCGATCGTTCGCGTTGGTACTGCCTGATTGCTCTGGAAATAGGCCGAATACATCCAGGCAAAGACGATAGCCGCGATCACCACCATAAAGGCGATAATCGCGAAGTTTGGCGCCCAATGCGAACGGACTTTGAGGTCGGTGATCGCCGGGACGACCTCATGCTTGACCTCTGGTTGACCGCTTCCCTGTTCATACAAGCTGAGGACGGTCTTCGGGTCTAACCCCAGGTACGTCGCGTAGTTGCGGACAATCCCACGGGCATATGCAGCAGGAGGCAATTGGGTAAAGTCGTCCGACTCGAGCGCTTCGAGATACTGCCGACTGATTCGGGTTGCGCGTTCCGCCTCCCGCAGCGAGACGCCCTTATAGGCTCGCGCCTGTTGCAGGAGTTCTCCAAGCTCAGCCATGCTGCTCCGAATGCTGCCAGTTGCCGGCCCGGTCCCGGTGCCAGACACCAAGGTTCGTCGGCAACCTGCCGATCCTCAGAGTTCCCCACGTCTCTGGGACCCTGCACCCGTCCGCTCCGCCGCAAGCGACTGCATGAACCCACTGGAAATCTGGTCCGAACGGGTAGCAGCCAGCATATCAGCGCGTTCGAGCCAGAGGTCGTCTCGTGGGAGCCACCAGACTCCAATGCTCGAACGGCAGGCGAGTTCATCCGACTTTACCATACGTTGTTGCGCAAATGCATACGCGTTGCGGCACCGCCCGCGCAGCCCATCTCCTTCGGGCTGAAAATCCCGACAGTTACCGCAACAACGGTGTAACCCAACAAGCGCCTGATCGGCGTCGATCGGGTCAATCGCAAGCGGCAGCGGGAGCGCAGGCGCCGGGGTGCGCATCACGTGCTGGTCTGACCGCGGCTCCAAGCGGTGAGAGGCGTCGCGACGGGTGACGAACGCGTCGCCACCTGACGTTGCCCGCCGCGCCCTGACCCCAGTATCAATATTAGGCTGTGGCTGCGCTGTATGCGACTGCTCGTCGCCTCGCCGCGCGCGCCCTAGAGGCGCGTTGCCACCGACCGATGGAGGAGTGGCGAGCGTCTGATATGGCTCGGTGTGCCCGCTCGGCAGCTCCGCCGCTGGTAATGACGGCTCCGGCGTCCGCGGAGGCATCAGTGCACTCTCAGCAACACTTCCGTCCCCCTGAAACGAGATCACCGGTTCACGCTTGCTGCGATGTGTTGGAGGCGCCACAAGCGGTGGTCGCTCAGGGCCACGTTGCCGGGGAATGACCGGATCCTCGTCCAATTCATCCTGAGGTAGTACGAAGCGCGGTGTTGGTCGCACGGTCGCGTCGCCTATCGGGCTTTCACCTGCATGTCGCACCGATGCCTCGGGTTGCGGTTGGGTCGACTGGTCCAGCAATCTCGGGGCATCAGGGAGCAACCCCTCGGACATGCGCTTGCGGCGTTCCTGCTCTTCCTGTCTCCGACGCTGCGCGTCGCGGACCACCGATCCGCTCTCTGGGGATGGCGATCCTAACCTGTCGGCTCCGAAGCTGACGTGACGCGGAGGTCGGTCGGCAGCCTTCGGGCCGGCGTTGAGGTCCATTGCGATCGACGTTATCTGGTCGGTGTGGTCGCTGTTCTTCGCTGACGACTTGCGCGCGAGCGTTGACGCCTCCATCGCAATATCCGGTGCCAGGTCCCCGGCAACAACGCTGGGTTCTGGAATCAAGGTATCGGGCAATTCGGCAAGCTCTTGCGGATCCTCTGCAGGTTCCCACAACGCCTGGTCCATAAAGTTTCGACAGGCCAGCTCTGACTTTCTGACCAAGACCATGTGCTGGATTTCCTGCCGAGCGGGATGCGTGCACCACCCGGAACCAGCGATTCCACGATCCTCGAAGTGTTTGCAGGTGCCGCACTTTCGCTTGATCATCGTTTACCCTGTCATCGATCGACGCTGCGACGAAAGCGTGCGTACGTACGCATGCTTTGTGGTTCAATTTCTGGTTCGCTTTGGCAGTCGTGAGAATTCAAGGTTGTTGCGACGCTGCCGATTGTAGCATGGCAAATGCGATAGTACACCATGTACGTACACCCAATAATGGGCGCGCATGACATTCGATCATCGCCGCCCAGAAGCGCACCGCGCTGTTGTGCGTGTCTGTCAGTCACCAGTATCGAAGCTAGCCGTCTCGGTGCCCACATTCGGCGGTGATCTCGGCTTGCGTCTCACTTCCGGTCACGAGGCGCTACTGCTCGGTTCAACGTTTCGTCAATCAACCTACGAAATCGCTATACTTCGCGTTCCGGTCAGCGTTCCGCCGACCGTGCACCGGAGGGAATCTGTGGAACCACTACGTTTGTTTCCCCGTACCCCGACAACTACAGGTGGGCCAGGACGTCCGGACGGCAAGCGTTACTGCATCTGGACGATCGGCTGTCAGATGAATGAGGCAGAATCGGCCAAGGTTGAAGCAATGCTGAACCAGGTCGGGTTTGCTCGTACCGAAACCGAAGACGACGCCGACGTCATCGTCTTGAACTCGTGTGTCGTCAGGCAAGCCGCCGAAGACAAGGTCGTCGGCAAGATCGGTTCGCTCCAACGTATCAAGCGCAACAATCCCGACGTTCGCATCGCGCTCACCGGCTGTATGGTGACCGGACAGGAAGCGCGCCTCCGCGAGCGTTTCCCGCACGTCGACCTGTTCTTTGCGCCGTCCGAGTTTGATCGGCTTGTCGAGATCGTACCTGAGCTTGCGGAAGCCGATGCCGACCTGGCTGAGCTTCCGCATTACTATCAACCTGTCGCAACACACCCTGGCGTTACCGCTTACGTCCCAATTATCTATGGCTGCAACTTCGTCTGCTCGTACTGTATCGTCCCGTATCGCCGTGGCAGAGAAGTCAGCCGGCCATTCGACGAAATCGTTGCTGAGGTCGAGCGGCTGGCGGCCCAGGGTGTCCAGGAAGTGACGCTCCTCGGTCAAACGGTCAACGCGTACGGACACGATCTTCCAGATGGCCGCGATCTCGCGGACCTGTTGGCCGCGATCGACGCAATCGATGGCATCAAGCGATTACGCTTCCTGACGTCGCATCCGAAGTACTTTTCTGACAAGCTCATCCATGCAATCGCTGACCTCCCATCACTCTGTGAGCATGTCAACCTGCCCGTCCAGGCCGGAGACAACGAGGTATTGCGACGCATGCGGCGTACGTATACCGTCGAACATTATCGCGAACGGATCGACTATATCCGGCGGACGATTCCCAACGTCACACTGGCGACCGACATCATCGTCGGTTTTCCAGGCGAGACCGACGAGCAGTTTGAGAATACCGCCAAGCTCCTGAACGACATCGAGTTCGACAAGGTCCACGTTGCAATGTATTCGCCTCGTCCCGGCACGTTATCGGCGCGTTGGGAAGATGATATTCCCCACTCCGTGAAGCATGCTCGCCATCAAGCAGTGGAGCGCATTCAGGAGCGAGTGAGCGCCGAACGGCTCCGCGCGCGGTTGGGCGAAACGCTTGAAGTCCTGGTCGATGGGCAGCAACGCGGACGCTGGCGAGGACGAACCCGCGGCAACACGCTGGTGTTTTTCGACGCCGCTGGCGACTGGTTGGGGCAATTGGTCGACGTGCGTATCACCGAGGCGATGACGTGGTATCTGCTTGGAGAGCCAGTAGCGGTCACACATCAGCAGCGTCTGGCTCCGGTATAATCTCGCGCCCTTGTTTGTACGTTTGAGAGGAAGCAGCATTGTCGGCACCCACGGAAACTCGAGGCCGCGCCAAGCGGCAGCTGGTGGAACAAGCCCGGAAGCTGGCGGTCGATGGCCGCTGGGCAGAAGCACTTGAAGTGAACAAGCGCATCCTTGAGCGCTCGAACAAGGATGTCGACGCATACAATCGGCTTGGCAAGGCCTATTTCGAACTGCGCAAGTTCCGCTCCGCGTACGAGGCCTACCAAATGGCTGCCGCGCTCGACCCAGCGAATGTCATCGCCCGGCGCAATCTCGACCGGATCGAGCCAGTCCGAGATGTGGAGGAAGATGATGCGCCAAGCGTTGGGCAGCCCGTCAGCTATGGCATCTTCATTGAGGAGGTTGGGCGCACCTACCTCGACGACTTGGTGAACATCACGAATGCTGATGTCCTGATCCACGTCACCAGCGGTGAGCGCCTTGAGATCCGCGAAGATGCTGGAATCATCAGCCTGTTCACCGCAACTGGCGAATACGTTGGCCAACTGGAGCCTCGCATCGCGCGTCGCGTCCTTGATCTCATGGCGCAAGGCAATCGCTACGAGGTATACGTCACGTCATGCACCGGCACAAACGTGCGCGTCATTATCCGCGAGGTGTACCGGCATCCCTCCATGGGGTATCGCATGTCGTTCCCGAAGCAAGGCAAGGTCGCGATTCCGCGCGCCTACCTGCGCGATTCACGGCTATTCCGAGGGGATGAGCCGGAGTTGCTGCTCGGCGACGAGGAAGACGAAGAGATCGAAGCGGACACCGAAGACGAGTACGAGACGACCGAATCCGATGAGGACGATACGGAATACGTCGACGAGACCGTTGCCGCTCAGGTCGTAGACGAAGAAGAAGAAGC